>NZ_JBIIAY010000127.1:0-8885 GCF_044239655.1 Brevundimonas sp. | reverse complement strand
CAGGGCTGCGAGGTCGAGGCGGCCCTGTCCGGCGGCATATCGGCGGCCGTGGTGGCGGCGGCCCAGTCCGACGTCGTGGTGCTCGCGCTCGGCGAAAGCGCCCGGTTCTCGGGCGAGGCCCAGTCCCGGGTCGAGATCACCCTGCCGCCGGCGCAACAGGCCCTGGCCCAGGCCGTCGCCGAGATCGGCAAGCCCATGGTCGTCCTGTTGCGTAACGGACGGGCGCTGGAACTGTCGGGGGCGGTGAAGGACGCCGCCGGGATCGTCGTCACCTGGTTCCTGGGGTCCGAGATGGGCAACAGCGTCGCCGACGTCGTTTTCGGCACCCATTCGCCGTCCGGTCGCCTGCCGGTCAGCTTCCCGCACCGCTCGGGCCAGCAGCCGTTTTTCTATGACCACAAGACCACCGGCCGCCCTGCCAATCCAGCCCTGGCGTCCGAGGAATATACCGCCCGCTATCGCGAGACGACCAACACGGCCCTGTATCCGTTCGGGCACGGACTGACCTATGGCGACATCCGCTATTCGGCGGCCATCCTGTCGTCGGACACCCTGACCTGGAACGGCGAGATCGAGGTGTCGGTCGCGATCCAGAACGCCGGGACCGTGCCCGTCGTGGAAACGGTGCAGCTCTATATCCACGACCGCGTCGCCAGCCTGACCCAGCCGGGTCGGCGTCTGCGCGACTATCGCAAGGTCGCAATTGCGGCCGGAGCCACGACCACCGTCACCTTCCGCCTGCGCCGTGCCTTGCTGGAGTTCATCGGAGCTGAAGGCAATCCGACGGTCGAGCCGGGCACGTTCGACGTCTGGCTAGCCCCTTCGGCACAGGTCGGGGTGCCGGCGCGGTTTATGCTGATGCGGTGAGGATGTGGGTAGATGTTGGATAGGGTCGAGAAACCGGCGTTAGCAATACAGAGCCACGATACACGAACGCAGGCATAGTGATTTGACAGAAGAGGCGATTTGTCGCCAATAGTAGCGTCACCCGACGGTCTTGGCAGAGAGCCGGGTGACGCCACCTAAGTGATCCTCGTCCTTTGGTAGGACGAGGATCGCATTAGCAGAGCACCTGTAGGGAAATGAGCCCTGTCAGATTGGGCTACCATGCCCAATCCCGCTTTCGCACAGTCCTGCTACGCAGCCGCCCACTATGGGGTAGCTGTGTTCGTGTTCGCCTCCTCGATTTCCTCAACGGGCGAAACGGTGTTGACTATCCAGCCTCGAGCCGAGTTATCGAAGCGTGCATCTTTGCTAAGAGCGTTGGACAGATAGTTTTTGGGATTGCTGCTCCCTTCGAATAGCTCGTCCGGGATATGAGGCAAAAGTTCAGCGGTCGTCATTGGGCCGCGAGATTGGATTGCGCGAATTGCGGCGTTTCCAATCTCAAAGCGTTTTGTTCCTTGGCGTGGGATCGACAGAGCCATCTTACGCTGGAGACCATCTACAATGGCAACCTGACCAACAGTAGGTGAACTGCGAGCCGTCTCACCAACCGAGGTCGGCAGACCGTGCTTTGGTTCACGTGTCAATGCGGAGAAGCCGTTGGCGTAAACCTCAAGCTTAACGACGAAGCCTTTCTGATCCTCAACGGCTGCAGCTGCCTTCTCAAATGCAATTCGAGCGTATTCAGCATCGGCTTCCAGCCGGCTCAGGTCGTCCTTTGCAAGTTGAAGTAGGTTGGTCATGTCCGCTGTATCCTCCAAATCCTTTCCGCCGTCAAGCCGCACGATTACGATTTTTCACGGCTTAAGGGAAGAGGTTGATCGTGACAAGCTATTGGCTCGACCTTTGGTGGCAGCACGGAATGGGAAACCGATTTATCGAGGATTGTCGTTAGTCCTCGCTTCGTTGGTCCCTTGCCGTCAGATGAAATGGAGTTACGGCAACTAAATAGTCCGACCGCCAAACGCACATTGGCCTTGCTTCTGGCGTCTTCCCCGTGCCGATTGAGCCGATGACCTCGGCCCAGCTTCGCGACGCCTACATCACCGGCTGCGGCAGCTTCCTGCCCGGCGCGCCTGTCGGCGTCGAGGCGATGGAGGACCACATCGGCCGCATCGGTGGCAGATCCTCGGCGATCGGCCGTCGGGCCCTGCGCTGGAACGGGGTCGAGACCCGTCACTATGCCATGGCACCGGACGGGACGGTGCTGCATTCCAATGGGTCGATGGCGGCGCAGGCCGCGCGGGCGGCGCTGGACGATGCGGGGCTGTCGGTCGGCAACCTGGACCACCTCGCCACGGCGACGACGCAGGGTGACTATCTGGTGCCGGGCCATGCCAGCGCGGTCCATGCCGAACTGGGTGCGGGCCCCATCGAAATCGCCAGCTACCAGTCCGTCTGCGCCTCTGCTCTCATGGCCATGAAGGGGGCCTGGCTTCAGGTCCGGGCCGGAGAAGCCGAGGTCGCCGTCACCACCGGCAGCGAGTTCTCGTCGCGCTGGTTCCGCCCTGAATTCTATGAAGGCACCGCCTTGGTCGACGCCAAGGGACGGGCGCGGATGGAGGCGGACTTCCTCCGCTTCACCCTGTCGGACGGTGCTGGTGCCGTGGTGCTGGAGCCCCGGCCAAAGCCCGACGGGTTGTCGCTGAAGGTCGAATGGATCGACCTGACGTCACTCGCCCACGCCTTCGACCCCTGCATGTGGGCCGGCTCGACCTTCGCCGACCGCGCCGACATGAAATCCGCCTGGAGCCACGTCGGGCCGGCCGCCGCGCATGCGTCCGGCGCTGTGGCCCTGTTGCAGGACTTCGACCTGCTCAAGATCGTCATCCGCGCCTGGATCGGGGTCTGGATGAAGAAGGTCGACGACGGCCGGATCGTACCGGACGATGTCGACCACCTGCTGTGTCACTATTCGGCGAAGTCGTTGCGCGAAGAGATCGTCTCCATCCTGAGATCGACCAGGGCCATGATCCCGGAGGAGAAGTGGTTCTCCAACCTGGCCACCGTCGGCAATGTCGGTTCGGCCTCGATCTGGGTCATGCTGGACGAGTTCATGAAGAGTGGGCGGGCGAAGCGGGGCGAGAAGGTGCTGCTGATCGTGCCCGAAAGCGGCCGCGCCATGGTGGGGTTCATGATGCTGGAGGTGGTGTGATGGCCGATGGACCGATCCATGACGACGCAGTCGCCGACACCCTGCGCAAGCTGGCCGTCGTCTTCGCTGAGTTCGAGCAGAGGTTGGAATCCACCCCCCTGATCCGCAAGCTGACGCGCGGCCGGTTCGAGACTGCCGACTATCACGCCTTCCTTATCAACCTGCGTCAGCAGGTGAAGGACGGGGCCCTGTGGATGAGCCGGGCGGCGTCGAATGTGGGAGAGCGGCATCTGGAACTGCGCTCGACCCTGATGCGTCATGCGGTGACCGAGCATCGCGATTTCCGCCTGCTGGAAGCCGATTTCGTCGCCTCGGGCGGGGCGCTGGAAATCATCCGCGGGGCCCCCAAGAACGTCGGCTCCGAAGCCATTTCGGCGTGGATGTTCCACGAGGCGTCGAAACCCGACCCCTTCGGCCTGCTGGGCGCCATGTTCGTCATCGAGGGGCTGGGCTCGATCAAGGCGCGCCCCTGGGGGCTGAAGGTGCAGGAGCGGCTGGGTCTGCCCGACGAGGCGGTGCGGTTCCTGCTCTATCACGGCGAGAACGACGTCGAGCATATGCAGGAGTTCGAGGCGATGCTGCGGATGGTGCTGCCCGACGCCGCGATCGCCGAACGCATCGTCACCTGTGCCCGTGTCACCGCCCGCCTCTATGCGCTTCAGATCGAGGAGATCGTGGCATGAGCCTGTCAGACGGCGGGGCCCACGGCGATGCGGGTCCGCGCGAGCGGCCCGATCCGTTCGACGCCCGTGCCTATGATCCTGCCGATCCCGATCCGTGGCTGGCGCTCTATCTCGATCACAGTCTACCGATCGACCCCCAGGCCAAGCGAGCGTTGCTGCTGGGTGCCCGGTCGTGGTCGCGGCGCTGGCTGTTTCCGGTCAGCCGCCCGCTGGTCTTCCTGTTCTTCTGCGTGGTGAAGGTGCTGCGGGCGATCTCGCCCCGGCATCCGAACCTGAACGGCCTGCTGCACAAGTCGATCCGCTGGGGCCTGCAGATCTTCGGATCGCCCGAGGCCAACACATTGATCCTGCGCCATTTTCATATCGGCACCGAACTGCTGGCCTTCATGAAGGCCAACTCCGGCGTCGATCCGGCGTCGATCAAGACCATTCCACTCAAGCCCCTGACGCTGAAGGATCTGGAGGACAACGTCTTCCTCCAGCATGACCTGAACATCTTCAACTTCATCATCGAGATGAACATCGGATTGCAGGCGCAAGGCAGAGAACTGACCCCGCCGGCGGTGGTTGATTTCTCGATGATCTCCGACGTCGAACCGGCCTTCCAGACCTTTCCGACCGGCCCGCTGAACCGGATCGACATCCAGACGGCGGTGGAGTTCTACACGCCCCTGTATGCCCTGATGCTGCCCCGTGCCGACTTCATGCGCGCCTCCCACAGCCTGCAACTGGACGAGACGGTGGCCATCTACATCGCCCGGATCCTGGGCACCGACTACCACATGAATTTCGTCAAGAACGGCCACCCGCTGGTGACCCTGTCGACCTTGCAGGCCGGCTATCGCCTCATGATGCACGGCCTCGATTGCGAGGGCATGCACGGCTGGCTGCGGGTTCTGAAGGCGCGTCAGGCGGCGGGTTTGTCGCTGGATCCGAGGAACCCAACGGGCGGTGAGACGGCATTGGGGTGAGCAAGCCCTTCTCCCCTTGCGGGAGAAGGTGGCAGCCGAAGGCTGACGGATGAGGGGTTATTCGATTTGTCAGTAAGGGTTTCCGAACGCGATCCGGAACGATTGGCGTGACCCCTCATCCGGCCCTGCGGGCCACCTTCTCCCACAAGGGGAGAAGGACGATCATGCTGCCCCCGCCTCCGCCAGCTTCTTCCTGTTGCGCCCGCGTCCCAGCCGGTAGACGCCGAAGGCGATCGCTCCGCCGACCGCCAGGATGGCGATCGAGAGCAGGGGCCGGAAGGCGAACCAGGCCAGGGCGATGGTCACCGTCCCGATGCTGAAGCCCAGAACGAAGGCGACCAGGCCCGTCCCCATCCGCACGATGGTCCCCACCAGCGGCAGGACATCGGCCAGCACCCCCAGCGGCGCCAGGATCAGGCCGAAACCGACGATCAGCAGCACCATGCCGAGGACACGCACGATCCAGGTGATGACCCGGTTCGCATCCTGGGCTCCCTGGAACATGTCGGCGGCCGGAACCGCGCCGTCCGAAACCAGCAGGAATTCCTCGCCGTTCCTGGCGCGATAGTTGGTGAACCCGTCGCCGTTCTGTTTGCCGACGATCGAGATCACGCCGGCAGGGGTCAAGTCGTAGGAGATGCGGATGTCGCCGATCGTCGGACTGCCCTGGATCACGGACGTCTCGGACACGGGCGTGGCGTCGTCGGCGTCGTCCACATCGCTGCTGCGCGGCCGGTTGGCGGACAGCAGGATCTTGCCCTGAGAGATCGAGACATACTGATCGACGTCGCCGACGGCCGCCTGGACCGCTTCGAGGTTGTCCTGGGTCAGGCGCAGCGGGGCCTCGCCACCGATCTGGCCGACCACGGCGTCGTCGAGCCGGAAGTCACCGAGCGTCGCGTCCTGGGCCAGGATGTCGGTCCCCTCGACGGCGAACTCGGGGTTCTCGTGGCCGTTCGGCTCGGCGAAGGCGCTGGAGTCCTCGGCCGCGCCGGACCAGACCTTGGCATAGGTATAGGTGGTCACCGTCTCCTCGCCTCCACCCAGCTTGGTGCGGGTCTCGGACTTGGAGCTTTCGCGCCACTGATACATCTCGACCTGACGCGACAGGTGAACGCCCGTGGCGGTGATGCCGAAATCGGGGTCCTCCAGCGGTGCGGTCACGGCGACCGGGCCGGAGACGTGGACCAGCTTCTGGTCATTGGCGGCGTCGATCGGGCTGGCCTGGATATCGACGACGATGGAGGCACCTTCCTTCAGGCCGCGTTCGGTCTTGACGGCGCGCCCCTCGTTCCAGGCCAGGCCGGCGATGCAAACCAAGATCAGCACGACGCCGACGAGGACCCCGGCGAAGGCCGAGCCGACGCGCGAGAACCATGAGGTGTTCGTCGTCCTGGTGACGCTGTCAGGCATGGTGATTTCCCCCCGGAAACTCTGGCTGCTCCGTCCGTCCCTCGGCCGGATACGAAGCTTTGCCGTGCAGCCTATGCCTCTGCTGCCCGGGTCGCAACACCATGTGTCAGACGATGCTTGTCTCGGGGCGCGGGTCCCGGTCTAACCGGAGCATGACGACCGAGATGGACACAGTCGCCGAACCACCGGGGCCCGGCTGGCGCTTCTGGATCGACCGGGGGGGCACCTTTACCGATGTGGTCGGCCGGGCACCCGACGGCACCGTCCGGACCGCCAAACTGCTGAGCGAGAACCCCGAACACTATGCCGACGCGGCGGTCGAGGGGATGCGGCGGATGCTCGGCGTCGGGCCCGGGCCCTTGCCGCCGGGCGCGGTCGAGACCGTGCGGATGGGCACGACCGTGGCCACCAACGCCCTGCTGGAGAGGAAGGGGGCCCGGACGATCCTGGCCATCACGCGCGGCTTTGGCGACGCCCTGACCATCGGCTGGCAGAGCCGCCCGGACATCTTCGCCCGCCACATCGTCCTGAACCCACCGCTGCATGACCGCGTAATCGAGATCGACGAGCGGGTCGGGGTCGATGGCCGGGTACTGGTTCCGCTCGACGAGGACCGCGCGCGGGCCGGTCTGGCGGCGGCTCGGGCGGCGGGTGCCGAGGCGGTTGCCATCGTCCTGGTCCACGGCTGGCGATGGACCGCGCACGAGGCCCGGCTGGCCGAGATCGCGGCAGAGGTCGGGTTCACGCAGATTTCCGTCAGCCATGAGGTCGGGGCCCTGATCAAGCTGATCGGCCGTGGCGACACCACCGTCGCCGACGCCTATCTGTCGCCCGTGCTGCGCCGCTACGTGGACCGCGTGCGCGGCGAACTGGGCCCGGCGACGCCCCTGATGTTCATGCAGTCGAACGGCGGCCTGACCGACGCCGACGCCTTTCGGGGCAAGGACGCCATCCTGTCCGGCCCGGCGGGCGGCGTGGTCGGGATGGCGGCGACGGAGAATGAAGCCGGCTTCGACCACGTCATCGGCTTCGACATGGGCGGCACCTCCACCGACGTCAGCCACTATGCCGGCGAGTACGAGCGCACCTCCGACAGCGTCGTCGCGGGCGTGCGTCTCAGGGCGCCGATGCTGTCGATCGAGACGGTGGCGGCGGGCGGCGGATCGATCTGCCGCTTCGACGGCGCGCGCCTCAGGGTCGGGCCCGAAAGCGCCGGTGCCGTGCCGGGCCCGGCCGCCTATCGCCGTGGCGGCCCCCTGACCATCACCGACTGCAACGTCCTGCTGGGCAAGCTGCGGCCCGAGCATTTTCCGTCGGTGTTCGGTCCCGGCGGTGACGAACCGCTCGACGCCGAGGTCGTGCGCGCAAAGTTCGACGCCCTGGCCGCCGAGGTTTCGGCCGCGACCGGCCGGCCCGTCTCACCGACCGACCTCGCCGAGGGCTTCATCGCCATCGCCGTCGATCACATGGCCCGCGCCATCAAGACCATCTCGATCCAGCGTGGCCACGACGTCTCGCGCCACGTCCTCAACTGTTTCGGCGGGGCAGGGGGCCAGCACGCCTGTCTGGTCGCCGACGCCCTGGGAATGACGATGGTCATGCTGCATCCCCATGCGGGGGTATTGTCCGCCTACGGAATGGGCCTGGCCGAGGTCAGGACGATCCGTCAGGAGACGGTGGCGGAGGCGCTGGATGGGTCGCGTGACGTCGTGCTGGCCGGTCGTGTCGCGGCCCTCGCCGAGACCGCGCGGGCGGGTCTGTCGGGGGGAGCCGTCGGTGACGTCGTCACGATCCTGGCCCGCGCCGAGGTCAAGTACGGCGGAACCGATACGCCGCTGACCGTGCCTTTCGGCCCCGCAGAGGCCATGCGCGAGGCGTTCGACGCGGCGCACCGCCAGCGGTTCGGATTCGTCGCGGATCGGGGCCTGGTCGTCGAGACGCTGCAGGTCGAGGCGGTGTCGTCTCCCGATTCTCCCTCTCCCGAAGTGGGGAGGGACGGCGGAGCGCCAGCGAAGCCAGGGTGGGGAAGTGCGCAGGATCGCGACCGCTTCACACAGCCCCACCCCGATCGCTCCGCGATCGCCCCTCCCCATGAAGGGGAGGGAGAACGCCCCATCCACCACCGTGATCACCTCGCCCCCGGCTCCATCATCCCCGGCCCGGCCATCATTCTGGAATCCACCGGAACCACCGTGGTCGAGCCGGGTTGGTCCGCCACCGTCGATCCCCGGCTCAACCTGATCCTGACTCGCACCGAACCCCTCGCGCCCCGCACCGCCGTCGGCACCGAGGTCGATCCGATCCTGCTGGAGCTGTTCAAATCGCGCTTCATGGCCTGTGCCGAACAGATGGGCGAGGCGCTGCGGGCCACGGCCTATTCGGTCAACATCAAGGAGCGGCTCGACTTCTCCTGCGCCCTGTTCGACGGCACCGGTGCCCTGATCGCCAATGCGCCACACATCCCCGTCCACCTCGGCTCCATGGGCGAGAGCATTGCCGCCGTGATCCGAGCGCGTGGGGACGCGCGGGACGGTCGCGGCCTGAAGCGGGGCGACGTCTATATGTTGAACGCGCCCTACAACGGCGGCACGCACCTGCCCGACATCACCGTCATCCTGCCCGTCTTCCTCGACGACGATGATGCCCCCGCCTTCTTCGTCGCCGCCCGGGGCCACCATTCCGACGTCGGCGGCATCACCCCCGGATCCATGCCGCCCA
>NZ_JBIIAY010000020.1:0-31740 GCF_044239655.1 Brevundimonas sp. | reverse complement strand
GCCTGGCCCCAGTCGATGGAGGCCAGGCCGGAGCCCTTCTTGTGCATCCTGATCCAGACCTCGGGTTCGCGGTCGTGGTGGTGCGCCAGCCAGTCGTGGAAGGCCTGGAAGTCGATGAACTCCCGGACCCGCGCGGGATCGACGACCATCGGGGCCATCAGTCCCGGCCCCCGATCAGGCTGCCGATGGCGTCGAGGTAGGCGGAGAAGGCGCGGCGGCCCTCTTGGGTGATCGATACCCGGGTCAGGGGCTTGTTGTCCCTGAAGCTCTTGTCGATGGCGACGAACCCGGCCTCTTCCAGTTTCTTCAGGTGGACCGAGAGATTGCCCTGGGTGGCGTCGAGCACGGTCTTCAGCTCGGTGAAGTCGGCGCGTTCGGCGTCGGCCAGATAGACCATGATCCCCAGCCGCATGCGGCCGTGGATGACCTCATCGATCCGTCCCAGATCGGCCAGACCCATGGCGCGCTCAGGCTCCCGTCGAGGCGGCGCGGGCGTCGCGGAACAGGATCCAGCCGGGCAGGGCGAACAGGGCGAACAGGGCGACGGTGCAGACGCCGAGATACCACAGGGGTTCGCGCACCAGCACACCCAGCGCGACCGCCGTGGCCCAGCCGCCCAGGGCAGTGGCCAGCATCCAGCCCTTTCGCTTCAGGGTCCAGGCCACATACCAGGCGGCCGCCTGAAGCGCGAAGACGATGGCGGCGTAATAGAGCCAGACGGCGAAATCCTGATCCCGCATCGCACCGACGCCGAAGACGATGATGACGGCCGTATTCGTCATGCCGGTGGCGCTGAAGGCCGCATTCAGCGTGCGGCTGGCCATGGGGCCCCGGTTGGCGCCGCCGTCCTTGCGATCCCTGAGGATGGCCCAGGTCAGGATCGACAGGAAGGCGACGGTGATGCCGACGACAAAGGCCAGGGTGGCGAGGTCGGGCCAGCGGATCAGTCCGATCGCCTGGCCGAGGTGGAACAGGCACTGGAGGCCGTACAGCAGGCCGCCCGCCAGATAGCAGACCGCCAGGGTCATCGGCGGCCGTCCGCCGCCGTCGACGATCGCGCGCATGAAGGCGAGGTCGTCCTCGGGCGAGTGCAGGCGGGGCTTGGCGGGCATGATGTCTCTCCGGAGCCGGCTCGTCTCTGGGGTGGACGAGCCGGCAGGTCTTGGCAAGCTATTCGGCGGGGCTGAGTTCAGGCTCGGTGCGGCGGCGCCAGGGGATGCGGCGGCCGTTCAGCCAGCCGCCGACGAAGCTGTGGCGGACCAGCAGTTCATAGGTGATCAGGCTGATCGTCAGGGTCCCGCCGATGACGACGCCGAACTTGATGAACCAGGGCCAGGTCTGGTTCACCACCAGGATCTGTCCGACCATGACCAGCGGCAGGTGGACGATATAGACCCAGTAGGAGGCGTCGGCGAGGTAGCGGCGGATGGCGCTGTGCCCCGAGGCGAAACGCAGGGCCAGGGACAGGACCGCGAAGGTCGAGGCGAAGACGGCCAGGGCCATGATCGCCGCCAGCCGGGCCTTCAACGCGGGCTCGGTCACCGGGGCCAGGTCCGGGACCGGCCCGCCCACCATGATCAGGGCGGCGGTGCCTGTGCCCAGGGCCAGGATCGTGAATACCGGCCACAGCCGCTCGATTCGGCCCAGCAGGTCGCGGCGGCGATCCAGCAGGACGCCGAGCCCGAAGGCGCTCCCGAAGGCGGTGAGGGCCACGGCATTGGGAACCAGTCCGGTGTCCGGCGTCGGAATGCCGAAGAAGGGCGTCCAGTTCGGCGCCAGCCAGAAGGCCAGGGCCAGAGGCGCGGCCATCACCGGCGGGGTCCATGGCCCGATCAGGGTGCCGGTGATCCGGTCACTGACGCGGCCCCAGCCGCCTTGACGGTCCAGCAGGGCGAAGGGCGCGCGCAGGACCAGCAGGGCGACATAGAGGATCAGCAGCACCCACAGGAACCACAGATGGGTCAGGGGAAAAGTCTCGATCGTCAGGGGCGGCGGGGGCGGTCCGTCGGTCGGTATGATCCCGCCGTTGCGAATGGCGGCCATCCAGATCAGGCCTGCGATGATGGCGGCGAGGACCGGAAACCAGAAGGTCGCCAGCGGTCCGGCGATGCGGATCAGCCGATCCCTGACGAAGCCGACTGTGCCCCTGCGGCCGAGCATCATATGGGCGAACAGGCCGGCGATCAGGAAGAAGCTGGTCATCCGGAACAGGTGGATGCCGAAGAAGACGGCGCCGGCCACCGGCGAGTTGTCGGTGTCGGGCACGATCCAGATCGTGACCGGGAAATAGGACATGGAGGCATGCAGGACGACGCCCAGCAGCAGGGCCGTCCCGCGCAGGGCGTCCAGGCCATGCAGGCGCTCGGGCGGACGGGCTTCGGATGACGACATGAGAACGGCTCCCCTCTCTGTGGGCTGTATCTCACAGACTTGTTTATAACGCAAACATGTTCGTATGAAGTAGCTTGCAGGTGTGGGCCTGAGGATGTCTTCAGCCAGAGAGGCGGCAGGTCAGGTCGTCAGAAAAAGTCACTACGGTCGCGGCCGGCAGCGTTTCAGTCTGGCGGCGGGAGAACCGCCATGCTCATCACGCTTGCCCTGATCGCCGCGCTCCAGAGCGGCCCGACGCCCCAGCAGCAGGAGGCCATCGAGCGCATCAAATGCCAGGTCGCGGCGGCGCAGCTGGCATCGACGGCAAGTTACCTGCGGCCGCCGGAACTCGAGCAGGTCATGGAAAGCGCCTCGGCCCACGACCAGGCCGTTCGCTTCGGGCAGGACTGGCCGGCGGGAACCGCCGCGGCCCTGGCCCTGATCCAGGCTCCCCAGGCGGAAGTCGATCACCTGAGAGCGCTGATCACCACCCAGGCACGGGCCGGGACGGATCAGCAGGCGGCCGACATCTTCAGCCGGTGCGTCGCTCACTTCGGCGCTTCGCCGCACCAGATCGTGTCCGAAGACGACGACGGCTGGTAGCCGCCGTCGCCTCCACGGATCAGTGGACGGTCGGAACGCTCGTCGCGGCGGGGGCCGGGATCGCTTCGGGCATCGGGGTGACGGGCACCGAGACTGAGGGGCCGGAGTTGGGGAAGTTGTTCTCGTCGCGGTTGGGGGCCGCGCCCTTCTCCAGCAGGTCCTTGATCTCCTGGCCCGACAGGGTTTCGTATTCGAGCAGGGCCTGGGCCAGTTTTTCCAGGTCGTCGGCCTTGTCGGTCAGGATCTGGCGGGCCTCGTCCCAGCCGGAGGTGACCAGCCGCTTGACCTCGGCGTCGATGATCCGGGCGGTCTCTTCACTGATGTTCTGGCTGCGGGCGACGGAGTGGCCGAGGAAGACCTCCTGCTCGTTCTCGCCATAGGCCACGGTGCCCAGCACGTCGGAGAAGCCCCACTGGGTCACCATCCGCTTGGCCAGCTTGGTCGCCTGCTGGATGTCGGAGGAGGCACCGGAGGTAATGTTCTCCTTGCCGAAGATGATCTCTTCGGCCACGCGGCCGCCGGCCATGATGGCGATGCGATCGACCATCTGCTGGTACTTCATCGAATAGCGGTCGCCCTCGGGCAGCTGCATGACCATGCCCAGCGCCTGGCCGCGCGGGACGATGGTGGCCTTGTGGACCGGGTCGGCCATCTTGACGTTCATGGCGACGATGGCGTGGCCACCCTCGTGATAGGCGGTCAGGCGCTTTTCTTCCTCGTTCATGGCCATGGAGCGGCGTTCGGCCCCCATCATGACCTTGTCCTTGGCGTCCTCGAAGTCGCGGTGGGTGACCATGCGACGGTCCTTGCGGGCCGCCATCAGGGCCGCCTCGTTGACGAGGTTGGCCAGGTCGGCACCGGAGAAACCGGGCGTGCCGCGCGCGATGGTCTTGGTGTTGACGTCGGCGGCCAGGGGCACGTCCTTCATGTGGACGCGCAGGATCTTCTCGCGGCCGTTCACGTCGGGGTTGGGCACCACGACCTGGCGGTCGAAGCGGCCGGGACGCAGCAGGGCCGGGTCCAGGACGTCGGGACGGTTGGTGGCGGCGATCAGGATGATGCCTTCGTTGGATTCAAAGCCGTCCATCTCGACCAGCAGCTGGTTGAGGGTCTGCTCGCGCTCGTCATTGCCGCCGCCCAGGCCTGCGCCCCGGTGACGACCGACGGCGTCGATCTCGTCGATGAAGATGATGCAGGGGGCGTTCTTCTTGGCCTGTTCGAACATGTCGCGCACACGGCTGGCGCCGACGCCGACGAACATCTCGACGAAGTCGGAGCCGGAGATGGAGAAGAAGGGCACGCCCGCCTCGCCTGCGACGGCGCGGGCCAGAAGCGTCTTGCCGGTGCCGGGAGGGCCGACCAGCAGGGCGCCCTTGGGGATCTTGCCGCCCAGACGCTGGAACTTGGCCGGGTCCTTGAGGAAGTCGACGACCTCCTGAAGCTCTTCCTTGGCCTCGTCGACGCCGGCGACGTCCTCGAACATCTTGCGGCCCTTGTGCTCGGTCAGCAGCTTGGCCTTGGACTTGCCGAAGCCCATGGCACCCCGCGCCCCGCCCTGCATCTGGCGCATGAAGAAGATCCAGACGCCGACCAGCAGCAGGATGGGCAGCAGGCCCATCAGGATGCTCATCCACACCGACTGGCGGGTGGTCTTGACCTCGACCTGGGCACCCGACTGGCGGATCGCCTCGATCACGCCCTCGTTCTGAAGCGGGGTGGTGGTGGTGAAGCGCTTCTCGTCGTTGAACTGACCCGTGACCTGATCGCCGCGAACCATGACCGACTTGATGGTCTTGGCGTCGATGGCCTGGACCAGCTGGGAATAGCTGATCGGTTCGGGCCGGGCGGCGGCGTTGGGCGAGGTGGCGGCCGCGCCGGGCATCAGGGCCCCGCCGGTCTGGCTGATCGCCGCATAGACGGCCACCAGTCCCAGAAGGATGACGCCCCAGATCGCCAGATTTCGCAGGTTCATTTCGGTTCTCGGTCCTTCGGCGGCACCGCATGGCGCGCGTCGGTTTCATGTCTTGCAGAGGAAAATAGGTCAGACGGCGGCGTTTCGCCATGGAGGGGGCGAAAGAGGTCCGCCTCATGCGTCGTTTCGCCCATTCCGAGCGCCGACAGCGCCAGATCCAGACGGCGCGGCACAAGCGCACGAACCTCCGCAAGCCTCCATGCGAGAACCGGGCCGCGCCCGTCGTTCCGGATCAGGACAGGAAGGGCGGCGCGGGCATGGGCGGCGACGGTGCGGATGACGGCGCGGTCGGCGGGGCCGAGGGCGGCGAGGCGTCCCTGGGCGGCGGTGACGGTCCAGCCGGGCTCGGTGGCGGTGATCTCGTAGCGCCCGTCCCAGACGGCGGGGCGGCCGGGTGGCAGGGCTTGGTCGGGGACGGGGCGGCGGCGCAGGTCGCCGGGTTCGCGGGTCAGGGTGACGGTCTGGCCGTCGGCGGTGATGCGGGCCCCGGAGAGGGTGGCGGTGAAGGGCTGGCCGCGGGCGAGGCGGGTGGCGAGGGCGGCGATGCGGTCGGGGCGGGGGATGCCGGTGCCGCCGGAGGTGCAGACGACGGCGGCGGAGAGGAGGGCGGGGGAGGGGTCCTGGAGGGTGACCCCCTCTCCCAGAGGGAGAGGGCTTGAGCGCCCGAGAGCCGTCAGGCGATCGGTCTTGCGCGAAAGGGTGAGGGGTTCTGCACTCGACGGTTGGCACCGTAACCCCTCACCCTTTCGGCTGTACGCATCGCTGCGCTCTGCGAGCCTCAAGCCCTCTCCCGATGGGAGAGGGGTCAGATTCTGGCGAGCACGACTGCGGCCGAAACGAACGTCGGTGTTGGCAGGGTCCTCAGTCCATCGAATGCCACGATTTTCAAGCCACGTCCGCAAAGCCTCCCGCCCTTCCCCCAGCATGGGCCGCAGCAGCATCAGCCCCCGCCCCTCGGGCCAGGACGGGGAGGGCGACCATTCGCGCAGGGTGCCCAGGGTCGAGCCGCCGCGTCCCATGGGTTGGGCGCGCATCCAGTCGCTCTCGGCGATGTCGTCGGCGGTGTGGGCCAGCAGGATAACCGTTGCCCCAGCCGCTCGTGCGGCGTCGGCCAGCAGGGCGTGGCGGGCGTGGCGGGCGGCGGCGGGGAGGCCGGTGGTCGGCTTGTCGCCGGTCCAGCGGCGCTCGGTCCAGGCGACGTTCAGGGCCTCGCAGGCGTGGCGGCAGGTCTCGCTCCAGGCGGGGCTGTCGGGGTTCAGGCCGTGGTCGACGGTGACGGCGAGCAGTCGGCGTCCACGCGCCTTCGCCCAGTCGGCGGCGATGTGCAGCAGGGCCATGGAGTCGCCGCCGCCGGACAGCGCGAGAATCACCGGATGCTCGACACTGCGTTGCAGGCGACGGTCGAGGCAGGCGCTTACGCGCACCGCCAGGTCGTCAGGGACCGGGCTCCCGGTCAGCGGCAGGCGGCCTGGGTGCGGATCTGGCCGGCGATGGTCTTGAGCTGGGCCGAGGCCGCCGCCGCATAGCGCCGGTTGAACTCGCCGAGCGCCCCGCAGGCCTGGGTGTCGCGTTCGGTGGCGACCAGGGCCCGGGCCAGTTTCAGGGTGGTCTCACCGGCCCAGGCGGTGGTGGGCCAGCCGTTGAGGGCCTGGGCATAGGCGGTGACGGCACCGGCCTGATCGTTGGCGGCACGGCGAATGTCGCCGAGACGCCAGCCGGCCTCGCGGGCCTGGGGCGTGTCGGGCCAGTTCTCGATGACCATCTCATAGGCGCGTGCGGCGCCGGCCGGGTCGGCGGGCATCAACCCTTGCGCGGCGGCCAGATCGCCGGCGGGCTCGCCCGTGGGGGAGCGCAACGCCTCGGCCTCGGCTTCGGCCCGTTCGGCGGCAGCGCGGTCGGCGTCCTCCATGGCCTTGAGGCGGGTCTCGGCCTGGTTCAGCCGGGTACGCAGGGCGGCGGTCTCGCTGGCGCTTTCGTCGGCGGCGAAGCTGGCGCGTTCCAGATCACCGTTGATGCGTTGAACGGTCGCTTCGAGGTCGCCGAGGCGGCGGTCCATGGTCGCGACCCGGCCCATCAGGGTGACGACCTCGGGATCGGGCTCTACCAGAACGGGCTGGCCGACCGCATTCCTCTGGGTCAGGGCGCGCTCCAGACGACGGACGTTGCGGTCCAGGGTGTCGAGGCGGCGCACGTCCCACTGGACGGCGGGAAGCGGCTGGGTCTGGGACACGGCGATGCCTCCGGCGAGAGCGCAGCCGGCGGCCGTGGCGAGCATCAGGGACAGGGCGAGAGGCTTGATCGTCATGCCCGCTTTCGTTCCACCGATTTGGGGCCGTCGCAAGGCGTCAGACGCCCAGACCCAGCATGATGATGGCGACAAGGAACAGGCTGACGACAAAGATGCAGAAGAGAAGCAGCAGGATCGTGCGCCACAGGGCCGAGAAGATCGACAGGCCATAGGTCCCCTTCAGCTGGGCGAACATATGGACGGGAGGGGCGAAGACCAGAGCCGCCGACAGGATGCCGAACACGGGAGCGATCCAGGGCGGCGAGGCCGCTGCGATCGCGCCGATCACGGCCATGGCCATTCCGAGAATCGCCATGAAGGTCAGGGAATAGAGGACGAAGACCCCGTGGTCGTACCAGGTGAAGCCCCGCTTCCAGGCGAACAGCAACCAGACGAAGGGGATCGACAGGGGCACCAGCAGGAAGGCGTATTTGTAGACCGTCTGCTGGATCTTGTAGATCGCCAGGTCGGGGTTCGCGAGCTTGTGCAGGATCTTGTCCTTCATCTTCTTGTCGCCGACGAGGATCTTGACGTTACCGTCGTGTACGGCGTCGGCGAGCCCGGCCTGGAAGCTGCCGGGGGCCAGACCGTCGGCGCGGGGTCCGGCGGCCCTGGCGTCCTCGAGAATGCGAAGGGAGCGCTCGGCACCGCCCACGGCGGCCGTGGCGCCGGCCACCACGCCTTCATCTCCCGGTTCGCCGTCGGAGGCGGCCTGCGCCCGCGCCAGCTCGGCCTTCGCCTCCTCGACATCGGCCCGCGCACCGGCGATCCGTTCGTCCAGAGGTTCCTGGTTGACGCCGAGCGTCGAACCCCCGCTGAAGCTCAGGATGAAGAACATCAGGAAGACGGTGAACAGGAACATCGCCAGGGGGGAGACGTAGCGGGTGCGTTTTCCCTCGATCCACTCGCGGGTCAGCTTGCCGGGGTTCAGGGCCAGCAGGGGCAGGGTGCGCCAGATGCGGGCGTCGAAATGCATGACGCCGTGCAGCAGTTCTTCGCCCAGGTGCAGCAGGGTGCGATGGACATGGGTCGGCTGGCCGCAGTTGGCGCAGAAATTTCCCGAGACCGGCTCAGCGCAGTCGCTGCAGACGCGGGTCTCGTGCTCGCCCGCCTTGCCCGTCGGGGCCTCGACCGCTCCGGCGATCAGGCCGCCCGTGATCGCGCCGCCCGCTGCTTCGATATCCAATGGAGCCCCCGCCCTGTGTGCGTCGCACAATCTGACGCGTGGCGGGGGTTGGGTCAAAAGGAAAGGGTGGCGCCGGGTGGCGCTTTTCTTTCGTCATTCCGGGCGCAGCGCAGCGAAGACCCGGAACAGGGCGGCGCCGATAGGCGATCTGTTCACGCACGACCTCTGACAGCAGTGACCGCGACAGGTTCGCGCTCTCGCGCGCCGCCTTGTTCCGGGTCGCGCCGCAAGGGCGGCTTGCCCGGAATGACGAGAGGAAGGATGGGCGAGCCCCGACCTGCGCTCAAGCAGCAAGGCTCCGCGAGCCGAGCGTTAGCGCCCCTACAAGGATGCGCTCAAGCAGCGAGCGACCGCGTCGCGAGCGTTAGCGCCTCAAAATGCTACTGCGCGCCCGAGACGATGGCGGTGTGGCCGTTGCGGTTGCGGGCCCAGCTGTCCTCGGTGGAGCCCTCGGCGATGGGGCGCTCCTTGCCGAAGGAGATGGTGTCGATGCGGCCGGCCGAGACACCGCGCTGGATCAGGTAGTTGCGGATCGATTCGGCGCGACGGGCACCGAGGGCCAGGTTGTACTCGCGGGTGCCGCGTTCGTCGGCATTCCCCTCGATCCGCACCCCGATCTGGGGATAGCGGGCCAGCCATTCGGCCTGGGCGTCGAGGCGCGGATAGGCCTCCGGGCTGACCTGATAGGAATCCAGCTCGAAATAGATGCGGTCGCCGACGTTGATGGCAAAATCGCCCTCGGAACCCGGACGGTTCGATCCGCTCATGTCCGAGCCACCGACATTGCCGCCGGCACCCGGATAGACGGGATTGTTGTCATAGGAGGGCGCGGAGGGGCCGCCGGGCGTCGCCGGTTCGACCGCGCGCTTGGGCGTACAGGCGGCCAGGGCCACGACGGACAGGCCGATGGCGGCGATCTTCAGGGGCAGGCGGCTGATCGGGCGGGTCATCGGGGTCTCCTCGGGTCGGCGGGGCCTTCAAGCGTGGCCATTTAACTCAGGCGTTCGTGTCGTGTCTGTGGCGCTCGGGTCGGTAACGCACAGTTGAGATATCAGGTCCCGCAGCTGTCGGGGCCCGAGCTGCCCAGGCCGGCGGGCGGCGCGTCCAGCAGGGGCGACCAGGCGGGGTCCGAGCCCCGGCCCTGATAGCCCGACTGGGCGATGACCCGGCCGGACAGATCGACCATCCACAGATTGGTGTTTCCGCCCCGCGTCTGGCGCGCGAACATGATGTAGCGGCCGTTGGGGGCCCAGGACGGGCCTTCCTCGAAATAGGAGGACGACAGGCTGCGCTCGCCCGAGCCGTCGGTGTTCATCACCCCGATGCTGAAGCGTCCGCCCGAGGACTTGGTGAAGGCGATCATGTCGCCGCGCGGGCTCCAGGACGGGGCGGTATAGGAGCCGCCACCGCGCGATATCGGGCGCTGGTTCGAGCCGTTGGCGTTCATGACGTACAGGCGCGGCGTGCCGGACCGGTCGGAGTTGAACACGATCTGGGACGCGTCGGGGCTGAAGGACGGCGAGGTGTCGATGCCTGGGTCGGAGGTCAGGCGGCTCAGCTGGCGGCTGCGCAGATCCATCACATAGACGTCGGTGTTGCCGCCCCGGATGATGGAGAAGGCGACCTTGGTTCCGTCCGGCGAGTAGCGCGGCGCCAGTGCCTGGCCATCGAACTCACCCAGGGATTCCCGACGGCCGGTCGACAGGTTGTAGAGGTAGATGCGGCTGTAGTCCCGGCCCAGCGCCATATAGGTGATCTCGTCGGGGTTGGACGAGAAGCGCGGCGTCAGGATGATCTCACTGCCGTCGGTCAGGAAGACGGGGTTGTAGCCGTCCTGGTCCACGATCGCGAGGCGGGACAGGCGGTTCAGTTCGGTGCCGCTCTCGGCCACATAGATAATGCGGCTGTCGAAGAAGCCGCTTTCGCCGGTCATCCGCTGATAGACGACGTCGGCGATCTTGTGCGCTATCCGGCGCCACTGCTCGGCCGTGGCGGTGAACTGGTAGGAGACCAGCTGGCACTGGCGATAGGGGTCGTAGAGGCGGAAACCCACATTGTTGCGGCCGTCCGGGCGCGGGGTGACCGAGCCGTAAAGCACGGCCTGGGCGCCGATGCCGGTCCATTTCGGGAAGTCCGGCGCGTTGGCCAGGGTCAGGCCGGTCTCGACGAAACTGCGCGGATTGATCGGCTGGAAGAAGCCCGAACGGGCCAGGTCGCCCGAGATGACGCCGGCCAGGTCGGCACCGTTCTGGCCGCTGAAGGGGGCGACGGCGATCTGGAAGGGGCGAATGACGCCCTGATCGATCTCGACCTCGATCGGGCCCTGCTGCTGCGGCGGGGCCGCGCCGGGGACCGGCGTGCTCTGGGCGGTGGCCAGCGAGGACGCGCCGACGGCGATCATGCAGGCCGAGGCGAGCAGAAGGTTCAGACGCATGAAGGAGCGCTCCCGGACGTGTAAGGCGGATCGTTCGGTCCTTATCGCCAGACCATATGACAAATGCCAGCTTGGCCCTGATTGGGGCGACTTTCGGGACGGCAGGTTTTGCCCGGCGGGTGACGGGGGGCTCAGGTGCGCCTACATTCCCAGGATGACCGACGAACCGATCGACACCGCTGCGCCCGTTACGCCCCGCATCCTGACCCCCGCCGCCCAACGGGCCCTGGCCGAGGCCGAAGCGCGTCGCGCCGCCGAGGCCGAGGCCAACCTGGCGACCGAACACGGCGGACCGACCGGACCGGAGCCGACCCGCTATGGGGACTGGGAGAAAAAGGGTCTGGCCGTCGATTTCTGAGCGACGGCGGGCGGCGCGCGGGCAGAGATCAGTTACGCGTTCAACCGGGCTCCGAGACGGGGAAGGCCCCGATTCGATCTGCCGACGACGCCCGTTCTGGCCTGATGAGATTCGGGGGCTAGGAGGTGGCATGACCGAAGACGAGAGGCGCGGACTTGGCGGTGCGACAACCTGGTCATGGCTGTGCGCAGCGATGAGCCGGAAGTCCTACTTCGCCGCCGAAGCCGCCTGAGCGACGTCCGGTCGGATCGATGTGCTGGTCAACAGCGGCGGAATGTCACCCGTGGCACCTTCGAGTGTCGAAACGAGCGAAGCGCTGTTCGACAAGGTGACCGGTGAACGTCAAGGGACCGTTTCGCCTGACCGCGCTGATCGGTCAGAAATTGGCGGCGGGCGTCGGCGGCGGCGGCATCAATGTGTCGTCGATCGGGGCCCTGACGCCCTCTCCCTGGATTGCGCCCTATGCGGACGGAGGGCGGCTGGCACTGAACTATGGGGTTGCGCTCTCCAGGACAGCCTGGTCTTCGCCGGTGAGCGAAGATCGGCACCAGAACTATAGCGCGCGTGAACCAGGCCTTGGAGCGGGCGGCGGGAATCGAACCCGCACGAAAAGCTTGGGAAGCTTTCAGGCTACCACTACATCACGCCCGCGGAAGCACGGGCGATATAGCCCCCGACGGCGCGAAGGCAAAGGGTTTCGCACCCCGTCCAGCGCGCTTCAGTAGGCGAAGTCGCGGTAGATGCGGGTGACGTCGCCCTGCCAGTCGCCGTGATACAGGGCCAGAAGCCGGTCGGCGGGGGTCAGGCCGGAGTCGGCGATGTCTTCCAGTTCCGACAGATAGCCGCGCTCGTCGACCATGCCGCCGCTGAACCGGGCCCGGTTCTTGAGGCCCTCGCGGGCGATGGCGACCATGTCGACGGCGACGTCGCGCAAGGATCGGCCCGCGACCTCGGCCTTCAGGCCCAGACGTGTCACGTCGCGGCGCAGGCGCTCGTGGTCGCCGATGTCCCAGTCCTTGCACAGGTCCCAGGCGGCGGCGAGCGACGGGGCGTCGTAGAAGATGCCGGTCCACAGGGCGGGCAGGGCGCAGATCCGGCTCCAGGGACCGCCGTCCGAACCGCGCATCTCAAGGTACGACTTCAGCCGGACCTCGGGGAAGAGGGTGGTCAGGTGGTCGTTCCAGTCGGCCATGGTCGGGTATTCACCCGGCAGGATAGACAGTTTCCCGGCCATGAAGTCGCGGAACGACAGGCCCGAGGCGTCGAGGTATCTGCCGTCGCGCTTGACGAAATACATCGGGGTGTCGAGCGCATAGTCGGCGTAGCGTTCGTAGCCGAAGCCGTCCTGGAAGACGAAGTCGATCATGCCGGTGCGGTCGGGATCGGTGTCGGTCCAGACGTTGGCGCGGGCCGACAGGAAGCCGTTGGGCTTGCCTTCCGTGAACGGCGAGCACGCGAACAGGGCCGTGCCGACGGGTTGCAGCGCCAGCGAGGTGCGGAATTTCAGCACCATGTCGGCCTCGGACTCATAGTCGAGATTGGCCTGGATGGTGCAGGTGCGCAGCATCATGTCGAGGCCCAGATTGCCCTTTTTCGGCATATAGGCGCGCATGATGTCGTAGCGGCCCTTGGGCATGACCGGCACGTCGGCGCGGGTCCACAGGGGATCGAAGCCGGCACCGAGGAAGCCCAGGTTCAGCTGGTCCGCGACCTGTTTGACCTCCATCAGGTGCTGGCCGGTCTCGTTGCAGATGTCGTGGATGGTCAGCAGTGGCGCACCCGACAGCTCGAACTGGCCGCCGGGCTCCAGACTGATGGAGGCGGTCATGCCCTCCGCGTTCTTGCGGGTCAGGGCGATCAGGTGGCCGCCCTCCTCGACCGGGGCCCAGCCGAAGCGCTGCAGGCCGGTGAGCATGGCGTGGATGCCGTTGGGCCCCTCATAGGCCGGGCGGCGCAGTGTGGACTTGTCGAAGCCGAATTTCTCGTGCTCGGCGCCGACGCGCCACTGGTCCCTGGGCTTGGCCCCACCGGACATGACGGAGACGAGCTGGTCGCGGGTAAGCGGCGGATTGGCCATGGGTCGTCCCTTCCGATACGCAAACCGTATCGGTCCCTGTGGCGGCTAGATGGGCGGGAAACCGTGCCGCATCAAGCCTGTGGGCCGAGAGGATTTCTAATAGCGGCGGTTGGAGGTCAGCCCGGTTCGGCCAGCAGGGCGTCGATCAGGGCGTGGGCCTGGGGGCTGTTCCAGTCGGCCTCGCCTGAGAAGGACGCACGGATACGGCCCTGGCGGTCCAGCAGGATGGTCTGGGGCATCTTGCCCTTGCCTGGAAACTCGAACGGCAGCTGGAATTTCGGGTCGCTGTAGAGGGGCAGGGGCTCGTGGACGTCGATGAAGGAGGTGGCGTCGGCGATCTTGTCGGCACCGGTGTCGACGTTGATGGGCAGGACCACCAGCGGCCTGTCGGCATAGGTGGTGGCGAGCGCGGCGATGGTCGGCATCTCGGTGCGGCACGGCGCGCACCACATGGCCCACAGATTGACCAGCACGACCTTGCCCTTGAAGTCGGCGAAGGTCGTGTCGGCACCGTCGCGGGTCTTGAAGACATAGGCGGGGGCGGCCGGGATCGCGGCGGGCGTCTCCAGCCGGGCCAGGGATCCGGTGGCGAAGCGGGCGAGGTCGCTCTCGGGTTCGGGCGCCGGCGGCGTGGAAACTTTGGCGACGACGTCCGGCTTGGCGTATAGGAACGCGCCGCCGCCGATCGCCGCGATCAGCACGACGCCCACAATCACGCCTATCGCCGTCTTCGAGCCGCTCATGACCGACAACACCACCCCGGAAGAAACGACTAAGGCCGGTCAAAGGCCCGCCGGTCAAGACATGTGGGGCGGACGCTTTTCGTCGCGCCCGGCCGACATCATGCAGGCCATCAATGTCTCAATCGGCGTGGACCGGCGCCTGTGGGCTCAGGACCTGGCCGGATCGCGAGCCCATTGCCGGATGCTGATCGCCCAGGGGATCATCCGGGCCGACGACGGCGCGGCCATCCTGTCAGGGCTCGACACCATCCAGGGCGAGATCGAGGATGGGTCGTTTCCGTTCCGCGACAGTTTCGAGGACATCCACATGAATGTGGAGGCGCGGCTTTCGGAGCTGATCGGCGAGCCGTCGGGGCGGCTGCACACGGCGCGGAGCCGGAACGACCAGGTGGCGACCGATTTCCGGCTGTGGGTCCGCGACGCCTGCGACCGGACGAGGTATCAACTGGTGGCGTTGCAACGCGCCTTGCTGGCGCGGGCCGAACAGCATGCGGGCGACCTGATGCCCGGGTTCACCCATTTGCAGACGGCCCAGCCGGTGACGTTCGGTCATCACCTGATGGCCTATGTCGAGATGTTCGGGCGCGATGCGGGGCGGTTCGCCGATGCGCGCAAACGGATGAACGAGAACCCGCTGGGGGCGGCGGCGCTGGCCGGATCGCCCTTCCCCATCGATCGTCATGCGACGGCGACCGAGCTGGGATTCGACCGGCCGATGGCGAACTCGCTGGACGCCGTGTCGGACCGGGACTTCGCTCTGGAGAGCCTGGCCGCCGCCTCGATCACGGCCGGGCATCTTTCGCGGCTGGCCGAGGAGATCGTGGTGTGGATGACGCCGATGTTCGGATTCGCCTCCCTGCCCGACGACCTGACCACAGGCTCGTCGATCATGCCGCAGAAGCGCAACCCCGACGCGGCCGAACTGGTGCGGGCCAAGACCGGGCGGATCATCGGGTCGTTCGTCGCGCTGAGCACCGTGATGAAGGGCCTGCCGCTCGCCTATTCCAAGGACATGCAGGAGGACAAGCCGCCGGTGTTCGAGGCGTTCGACGCCCTGGATCTGGCGCTGACGGCGATGACGGCCATGGTCACGGCCATCATCCCGAACACGCAGCGGATGGCGGCGGCGGCGGGGGCAGGGTTCTCGACCGCGACCGATCTGGCCGACTGGCTGGTGCGCGAGATCGACCTGCCGTTCCGCCGGGCGCACCACGTCACGGGCGCGGCGGTGAAGATGGCGGAGGGCAAGGGCGTGGGTCTGGCGCAACTGTCGCTCGCCGAATTGCAGAGCCTTGAACCGGGCGTCACCGAGGCGGTTTACAAGGTGCTCTCTCCCGAGGCCTCCTGCGCCAGCCGCCAGAGTTTCGGGGGAACCGCGCCGGAACAGGTCCGCGCGCGCATCGCCGATTGGAAGACGCGCCTATGAAAAAGATCCTCGTCACGGGCGTCGCCGCCGTGATCGCCGTGTCCGCATCGGCCTGTGGTCGCATGGCCGACCTCGAAGCCCCGGCCCCGCGCGAGAGCGAACGCGCGCCGCGCGACGCCTGGGCCCGCGACCTGCCCGACCCCGCCACCGTCAATCGGCCGTCGAGCCAGGTTCCGATCGACGGGGGTCCGACCAATCCGCTCGGCGGGCCGGCGGCCGCGCGACCGCAGTAGCCTTCTCCTCCCCGTTCCGCAGGAATGGGGAGGTGGCGCGGCCCTGCTTCTGGGCCGTGACGGAGGGGGCGACCCGGTCTGTCCGATCCGATAGCCGTCAGCCCTAACTCCACACACCCTGTCGCCCCCTCCGTCTCGTCGGCCAAGCGGCCTTCCGATCCACCTCCCCATCCGCCAAGCGGCGGACGGGGAGGAGAACCAACCCCGGACCCAGACCTTGCACCATTTCGATCTGAAGGACGGCGCGTTGTACGCCGAGGGCGTCGCGCTCGAGGGGCTGGCGGATCAGGTCGGGACCCCCGCCTATGTCTATTCGACCGCGACCTTGCAGCGGCACTATCAGGTTTTGCGTGAGGCGGCCGATGCGCACGGGGCGGCGCTCGGGAACGCCCTGATCGCGTTCGCGGTCAAGGCCAACTCCAACCTGTCGGTGCTGGCGACCCTGGCGAAGCTGGGCTGCGGCGCCGACACGGTGTCGGAGGGCGAGATCCGGCGCGCGCTCAGGGCCGGGGTTCCGGCCGACAGGATCATCTTCTCCGGCGTGGGCAAGACCGATACCGAACTGGCCTTCGCCATCGAGGCGGGGGTGCGCCAGATCAATGTCGAGAGCCCGGCCGAACTTGACCGACTGATCGCCATCGCCGAACGCATGGATGCCGTCCCCGAGATCGCCATCCGGGTGAACCCCAAGATCGGGGCCGGAGGTCACGCCAAGATCACGACCGGCGGCGAGGGCGACAAGTTCGGCGTCCCCGCCGACGAGGCCATGGACCTCTATGTCCGCGCCGCCGCCTCGCCCCATGTGACGCCGGTGGGCCTCGCCTGTCACATCGGCAGCCAGATCACCGACCTGGCCCCGCTGGAGGCCGCGTTCCGGCTGTTGCGGTCGATGACGGAGCAGCTGCGCGCGCGCGGGCAGACCGTGACCCGGCTCGATCTCGGCGGCGGCCTGGGTGTGCCCTATGTCGGGGGCGCGCCGACGGCGTCGCCAGCCGACTATGTGGCCATGGCGGCGCGCGTGCTGGACGGTCTGGACGTCGAGGCGGCGTTCGAGCCGGGGCGGCTGCTGGCGGCCAATGCGGGCGTGCTGCTGAGCCGGGTGATCCAGGTGACCGAACGGGCCGATGGACGGCGCTTCCTGGTGCTGGATGCGGCGATGAACGACCTGATCCGGCCAGCCATGTACGACAGTTTCCACGAGGTTCAGCCGGTCCGGCCACGACCGCTGGGCGGGCACAACGCCCCGACCGCCTATGACATCGTCGGGCCCATCTGCGAGACCGGCGACACCTTCGCGCGCGGTCGCGACCTGCCGCCGCTCCAGGCGGGGGATCTGGTTGTGTTCACAGGGGCCGGAGCCTACGGCGCGGTGATGTCCAGCGAATACAACACCCGACCGCTGGTGGCCGAGGTCATGGTCGACGGCGACCGCTGGGCCCTCATCCGCCCCCGCCCGACCTATGACGAGATGCTGACCCGCGAACCGCTGGCGGATTGGTTGTAGCGCCAGCAAAGGTCCGATCATCCCGGCGAAAGCCGGGATGAGTAGGTCAGGACGGAAACCTAAGCTCAGGCCCCCGGCGTGCGCATCGCCTGATCGGCGGGGACGCCGGCGGTGACGGGGCGGGGCGCGCCGGCGGTCTCGCCCGGCTTCATGAACTTGACCAGGACGCGCTGGCCGATCAGCAGGGGCGCGTCTCCGGCCGAGACGACGACCTCGACCACCCGTTCGTCGGTGCGTTGCGAAGGATCGTCCGAGGCCAGTTTGCGGGCGCCGAAGACGGCGGCGCGACGGAGCACGGCACCGATATAGACCTTGGACGGATCGCCCTCCGGGGTGATCTCGACGGCCTGACCGGTGGCGATGTTGGGGATGTCGCTCTCGACGATCTCGGCGCGGGCGATGCGCGGGGCGTCGGGCTCCAGGTCGAACATGGCCGAGACGTTCAGGGTCGAGGCGCCGGCGCCGGGGTTGGCGTATCGGCGGGCGATCCGGCCGTTGGCCGGTGACCGGATGACGGTCAGTTCCTGATTGTACTGGGCCTGGGCCAACTGGGCGCGGGCGGTCTGGACGGCGGCCGATTGCGAGCCGAGACGGGCCTGGGCGGTGGCGATGGCGTCGCGCGCCTGATCCATCCGGGCCCCGGCGACGAAGTTTGTGGCGACCAGCTTCTCGAGACGATCGTATTCGCGCTGGGCGGTGTTGATGTCGACGCGGAGCGAGGCCAGCTGGCTCTCGGCCTGGGCCACGGTGGCTCTGGCGGACTGGACGGCGAGGCGGGCTTCGTCGTCTTCCTGACGGGCCAGGATCTGGCCGGCGACGACACGGTCGCCTTCCTGGACCAGGACCTCACGGATGATGCCGCCGCGACGGGCCGCGACCTGGATGATGCCGCCCTCGACATCGACCTTGCCGTTGGCGATGGCCGCATAGGGGCTCTCGACCTTGGTGGCGGCGGCCTTCTCGGCCTCGGCCTTCTTCGCTGCTCCCGCTTTCGAGAACATGATGAAGCCGACGACGATGACGAGGATCAGCAGGACGCCGATCCAGGTCCATTTGTTCTTGAGGAAGGCGGGCATGATGTCGGTCCTGATGGATCTTTTTGGGCGGTTCAGTGAGAGGCGAGCACGGCGTTGGGGTCGGGAATGCGACGTTCGTCCGAGGCGATGATCCCGTCCTCGATCTTGATCACCCGGTCGGCCCAGGCCTCGAGGCGCGGGTCGTGGGTCACGCAGATGACGGCGGCCCCGTGTTCGGTGGCGGCGCGGCGCAGCAGCTTGATGACGATCTGGCCGTTCTCGCCGTCCAGCGCCGAGGTCGGTTCGTCGGCGAACAGGATCTTGGGGTCCTTGGCCAAGGCGCGGGCGATGGCGACGCGTTGCTTCTCGCCGCCCGACAGCAGGGACGGGCGCTGGTTCAGCCGGTGACCCAGGCCCACCTCGACCAGGGCCTCGGTGGCGCGCTTCTTCGCAGCCCCGGCCGACATGCCCTGGAACTTCAGCACGGTCGTGACCTGTTGCAGGGCAGTCAGGGCCGGGAACAGGTTGAATCCCTGGAAGATGAAGCCGCAGTGATCCAGGCGGAACTTGTCGATCTTGCCGTTCGACAGCTTCCACAGGTCATCGACGTCGAGGCAATCGACGCGGCCCTCCTCGGGCTTGAGCAGGCCTGACAGGGCCGCGATCAGGGTCGACTTGCCCGAGCCGGACGGACCCATGACCATGGTCAGGTCGCCGTGCCGCGCATCGAAATCGACGCCTTTCAGGACCTCGACGAAGCCCTTGCCGGACTTGAACCGCTTGACCAGGGCCTTGGCCTCGATGGCGAAATCGCCATGCTTGCCGTGGACTTTCGTGTGCTGGGAAAAATCGGTCATCGCAGCAGGTCCGCCGGTTGGCTCTTCTTCAGGACGCCCATGGACAGCAGGCCCGACACCATGGCGATGATGACCAGTCCCCCGCCGACGACGATCAGCAGGACTGGCGGCAGGGCGATGATCACCGCATTGGCCATGGCCAGCAGGGACACCAGATACGTCAGGCCGATGGCGGCCATCACCCCCACGATTCCGACCCAGAAGCTGAGCTCCATCACGATCCGGTTCAGCGACCCCATGCCGACGCCCAGGGCCCTGAGCGAGGCGAACTCCTTGATGTTGGCCAGGATCGCGCCTTGCAGGGTCTGCCAGGTGATGGCGATGCCGATGATGGTGCCCAGCACCACGCAGCCGCCGATGATGATGACCAGGATGCCTTCCTCGAACATGGCGCCGGCGTTGGCGTCGGCCAGTTCCTGGCGCGTCCAGGCCTTCCACTTGCCGTCGCCCATCTGGTTCAGCTGGCCGGCGACGATCTGGGCACGGGCCGGATCGCGCAGCTTGATCATCAGGGGGCCGACGCGGGGTCCGGTATCGGCCTGACCCAGCATCCGCAGGGTGTCGCGCGACATCACAATGTTGGACTGCATCATGTTGGGATAGCCACGCAGGATGGCGACGACGGTCACGGTCTGGCCGTTGTACATGGCCTTGTCGCCCAGCTTGACGCCCAGGGGCTTCAGCGCCGTCTCGTCGATCGCGACCGTATAGGGCTGGCGCAGGGCGTCGATCAGGTCCTGGGAATAGTCGGTCGGAATGGTCACGGCGCCCGGGGTGGTGTCGATGATCGAGGCCTGGACGAACTGCTGGCGCGGAGCACCCTGTTTGGCCCGGTCGGCCTGGCTCATGGTCGGATCGATGTCCTTGATCGACTGGAACGAGCCGCCTGCGCCGTCCAGCGGCTGAACCTCGACCACGTCGGGATGGTTGTAGGCCAGGGGGATGAACCGGCGCGGCACGCCCGAGGGTCCGCCCATCAGCGACTTGGCGCCGGGCTGCATTATGATGATGTCGGCGCTCGACCGCTCGATCGTGGCGGTAAAGCCCTTGCCGATGCCGATGAAGACACCGGTCATGGCCAAGACCAGCAGGCCTGACAGGGCCAGGGCCATGACGGCGGCCATATAGCGGCGCCACTCATAGAGCAGCGTGGACAGTGCGAGCGACAAGATGTTCAACCCCGAGTGTTGGCCCTATCTGACGACGGCGTTCGCCGGGGTCGAGTTAAATCGGGGTAAGGGTTCGAAGGCGGGCATGGACGGGGGCGGATGATGGGGATAGCAATCCGCGTCCCCTTTCGGAGTTCGTTCCAAAATGTCGCTTCGTCTTACCGTCTCGCTTCTTGCGTCGGCCGCGTCCGCCGCCGTCCTGTCCGTCGCCGCCAGCCCCGCCAAGGCTGATGAAGGCATGTGGACCTTCGACAATTTCCCGATCCAGACCGTCAACGACAAATACGGCACCCGCATCGATCAGGCCTGGCTGGACCGCGTCCGCAACGCCGCCGTGCGCCTGAACGGCTGCTCGGCGTCGCTGGTGTCGGGCGAGGGCCTGGTCCTGACCAACCATCACTGCATCGTCCAGTGCGTGCAGGACCTGTCCACGGCCGAGAAGGACTACGTCAAGGACGGCTTCATGGTCGCCACCCGCGCCGAGGAGCGTGAGTGCGTCGGCCAGACCGCCGAGATCCTGACCGACATCACCGACGTGACGGACCAGGTGCTGGCGGCCGGCGCCGGCCTGGAAGGCGCCGCCTTCGTCCAGGCGCGGGGTGCCGCGACGACCGCGATCGAGGACGCGGCCTGCACCTCCAAGGAGACCGAGACCTGCCAGGTCATCAGCTTCTACCGGGGCGGACGCTACGCCCTGTACAAGTTCCGCAAGTATGAGGACGTCCGGCTGGCCTTCGCGCCCGAGTTCCAGGCGGCCTTCTTCGGCGGCGATCCCGACAACTTCAACTTCCCCCGCTATGCCCTGGATGCCGGTTTCCTGCGCATCTACGAGGACGGCAAGCCGGTGGTGACGCCGAACCACCTGACCTGGAACCCGGCCCCGCCCAAGGAAGGCGATCCCGTCTTCGTCGCCGGCAACCCCGGCTCGACCTCGCGCCTGCTGACCATCTCTCAGCTTGAGCGTCTGCGCGACCAGCAGCTGCCCGTCACCCTGATCCAGGGCTCGGAACTGCGCGGCCGAATCCAGGAGTATGCGACGACCTCGGAAGAGGCCAAGCGCGTCTCGGTCGATCCCCTGTTCGGTCTCGAGAACTCCTTCAAGGTCTGGTACGGCCAGCAGGGGGCCCTGACCGACCCCGCCTTCCTCGGCAAGAAGCGCGAGGAAGAGGCCGAGCTGCGCCAGCGCGTCGCCGCCGATCCCGCCATCGCCGCCAGGATCGGCGATCCCTGGGGCGACCTGGAAAAGGTCCAGTCGGCCGCGCGTGACCTGTACCTGCCCTACCGCCAGCTCGAGGCCTCGGCCGGCGGCGGTTCGACCCTGTACAACTATGCCCGCGCCATCGTCCGCACCGCCAAGGAACGGGCCAAGCCCGTCGCCGAGCGCCGCGCCGGTTATACCGACGCCGCCATCGCCCAGACCGCACGCCGCCTGGCAGAGGTCACCCCGATCGACGCCGGTCTGGAAGAAATCTACCTGACCCACTGGCTGCTGAAGACCCGCGAATACCTGACCGTCGACAACGCCCAGGTGAAGGCCATGCTGGGCAAGGACGCGCCCGACGCCATCGCCGACCGCGTGGTGACCGGCACGAAGCTGAACGATCCGGCCGAGCGCGCCCGCCTGTTCGCCATGACGCCCGAACAACTGGCCGCCTCGGGCGACCCGTTGATCGCCTTCGTGATGGCCAATGACGACGCGGCCCAGGCCGTGCGGGCCCAGTGGGACTCGGCCGTCAACGGCCCGACCGCCAAGGCCGCCGAGAAGATCGCTCAGGCCCGCTTCGCGGTCTATGGATCGAACCTGTATCCGGACGCGACCTTCTCCCTGCGTCTGTCCTACGGGGCGGTCGAGGGCTGGACCTATCGCGGCGTCACCGTGCCGCCCTTCACCTATATGGGCGGGCTGTACGAGCGGGCCACGGGATCGGAGCCGTTCAACGCCGCCGCCGCCTTCGTCGCCGCCGAGGACAAGGTCAACAAGGACACCGTCTACGACTTCGTCTCGACCAACGACATCATCGGCGGCAACTCGGGCTCGCCCGTGATCAACGCGGCGGGCGAAGTCATCGGCGCGGCCTTCGACGGCAACATCCACTCGCTGGGCGGATCTTACGGCTATGACGGCACCCTGAACCGCACCGTCACGGTCTCCACCGCCGCCATCACCGAGGCCCTGCGGAATATCTATGACCAGCCGCGCCTGCTGGCCGAGCTGGGGGTTCGGTAGAAGCCACCAAGTGTCTCCCTCCCCTGCGGGGGAGGGTGGCTGAGCGCAGCGAAGCCGGGTGGGGAGGGCAAGGTAATACGGCGTTGGTTTGCCTCGCCGTCCCCACCCGGCCGCTTCGCGTCCTGCCCTCCCCCGAGGGGGAGGGAGATATTCGGAGTCATCCCATGCGTCTCGCCCTATCCGCCTCCCTCGCCGTCCTCGCCTTCGCCGCCGCTTCGTCCGCGAGCGCCGAGGAGGGCATGTGGACCTTCGACAACTTCCCCATCGCGCGGGCCAACGCCACGCTCGGCACGAACATCGACCAGGGCTTCCTCGACCGAGTGCGGTTGTCGTCGGTGCGGTTCGGCGGGTGTTCGGCGGGGATCGTGTCGGACGCCGGTCTGGTCATGACCAACAACCACTGCGTCGCGACCTGCGTGGCTAATCTGTCGACGCAGGCGGTCAACTATGCCGAGACCGGCTTCACGCCCAGGGCGCGCGAGGAAGAGGTCAAATGCCCCGGCGCCACCGCCGAGGTCCTGACCGACATCGCCGACGTGACGGAGCGGATGCACAAGGCGGGCGAGGGTCTGTCGGGCTCCGCCTTCACCCGCGCCCGTGACGCCGAGGCCGGCCGAATCGAGAGCGAGGCCTGCGGGACCGCCACCGACAAGCGTTGCCAGGTCGTCAGCCTGTATCGCGGCGGTCAGTTCAAGCTCTACACCTACCGGAAATACAACGACGTCCGCCTGGCCTTTGCACCCGAGGACCGGGCCGCGACATTCGGCGGTGATCTGGACAATTTCAGCTTCCCCCGCTTCGCCATCGATGCGGCCTTCATCCGCCTGTACGAAAACGACGCCCCCGCGCAGACCCCGACCCATTTCGTCTGGAAGGCGGACAAGCCGGTCGAGGGCACGCCCGTCTTCGTCTCCGGCAGCCCCGGCGCGACCCAGCGCCTGCTGACCCAGGACCAGCTGATGACGATCCGCGACGTCGTCCTGCCGATGGATCAGCTGATCGCCTCCGAACTGCGCGGTCGGCTGATCCGCTATTCCGAAGAGGGCGAACGTCAGGCCTTCGAGGCCATGGACCCCATCGTCGGGCTGGAGAATACCTACAAGCGTGGCCTGGGCCGGATGCGGGCGCTGACGGACCCAGGCTTCATGGCAGCCCGGGCCGCCGCAGAGACCGATTTCCGTTCCAAGGCGGGCGACCCCGTCTTCGCCGACCTGACCGCCATCCAGCCCGCCTTGCGCGAACTCTATCCGTCCATGGCCTTGCTGGAAGGCGGCACGGGCGTCGGCACGACCCCGGTCGCGGGCGGATCGCAGCTGTTCGCCTGGGCCCGGACCATCGTGCGCGGTGCCCAGGAGCGGGCCAAGCCTTCGGCCGAGCGGTTGCCCGAGTTCGGCGACGCGCGTCTGTCGGCGGCCCAGACCGCCCTGTTCGCCGAACGGCCGGTCTATCCGGGGCTGGAGCAGGTCCGGATGGAATGGTGGCTGTCAAAGACCCGCGAATGGCTGACCGTTGACCATCCCTATATCCCCGCCCTGCTGGGCAAGGAGTCGCCCGAGCAGCGGTCGGCGCGCCTGATCGAGGGCACGAAACTGGCCGACCCCGCCGTGCGTCGCGCCCTGTGGGAGGGCGGTCTGGCCGCCGTCGAGGCGTCGGACGATCCGCTGATCCAGTACCTGCTGTCGATCCAGGAACCGACCCGCGCCGTCCGCACCGAATGGGAGGAAAAGGTCCAGGCGCCGACCGACCGCGCCTCCGAACAGCTCGCCGCCGCCCGCTTCGCCGCCTATGGCGACGCCGTCTATCCGGATGCGACGGGCACCCTGCGCCTGACCTATGGGCTGATCGAGGGTTCGGACGTTCCCGGCCAGCGCTGGGGACCCTTCACCACCTTCGCCGGCCTGTGGGACCGGGCGACGAGTGCCCCGCCGTTCGACGTGGCGCCGAAGTTGTTGGCCGCCAGGGACCGGATCGCGGGCGACACCGTGATCAACATGACCGTCTCGTCCGACACCATCGGCGGGTCGTCAGGCTCGCCGGTCGTGACTACGGCAGGCGAGATCGTCGGCGCGAATTTCGACTCCACCGTCCTGACCCAGCGAAACGCCTACGGCTACGACCGCAACGTCAACCGCAGCGTCATCGTCACGACCGGCGCGGTGACCACGGCCCTGCGCGACGTCTACGGCATGGACGGGCTGGTGGCGGAGCTGGGCGTCCGGTGAGCCTCAGCCTGCGGCCCGCGACGGCCGACGACATCCCGGCGCTCCACGCCCTGATCGAGCGCGCCTATCGCGGCGAGTCGGCCAAGAAGGGCTGGACCCATGAGGCGGACCTGCTGGGCGGCCAGCGGACCAGCACGGACGAACTGTCCGGCATCGTCGCCGACCCGGATCAGGTCATCCTGCTGGCCCAGTCCGGCGGCGTCCTGATCGGCTGTGTGCGGGTGATGCGCCAGGATGGGGCGCGTGCCTATCTGGGGATGCTGACGGTCGATCCCGTGCGTCAGGCGGGGGGCATGGGCCGCACCCTGCTGGAGGCCGCCGAGGCCGAGGCGCGGTCCCGGTTCGGCGTCGGCCGGATGGAGATGACCGTCATCTCGACACGGTCCGAGCTGATCGCCTGGTACGAACGGCGCGGCTATCGGCTGACCGGCCGCACCGAACCCTTCCCCGTCGAGGTCCAGGATTTCGGCGACCTGCCGCCCCGGACGCTGGAGTTCGTGGTCATGGACAAGCCCCTATAGGGGCTCGAACGACTTCTCTTCGGGCGGGTTCAGCTGGGTCTTGGCCTTGGCGAAATACTCCCAGCCGGTCCAGACGGTGATGATCGCGGCCAGCCAGATCAGGATGTCGGCAAAGGTCTGGAACCACACCAGATAGTCGAAATCCCATCCGAAGCCGTCCCAGTTGCGGGCCAGCAGTTGCGCGCCCAGGGCCACCAGTTGGAGGGTCGTCTTCCACTTGGCCAGCAGGGTGACCTCCAGCTTGACCTTGCCGGCCGTGGTCTCGCGCAGGGCCGAGACGGCGAATTCGCGAAACAGGATCAGGCCGCACGGAATGGCGATCTGAGGCACGCTGCCGCTGGTCAGAACGCCGAGGATGGCGCCGGTAACCAGAATCTTGTCGGCGATCGGATCCAGGATCGCACCCCACCGGGTCGTCGCATTCCAGCGCCTCGCCAGATAGCCGTCGATCCAGTCGGTCGAGGCCGCCACCACGAAGATCCAGAATGCCGCCCGGTACAGGCCGAATTGGTCCTCGGGGCTCAGATATGCCGACAGATAGGGCAGCCCCCCCGTCGCCCCCGCCAGGATCAGGAACATCACCACCCCGGCGACCAGACGCAGGCCGGTCAGGATGTTGGGGATGGGGTTTGCGTGGGGATTGGGGTTCATGTGTTCGGTCCGGGCGAGGCGTCCAGCAATGAAGCCAGCAAGGGGTGAAGTCGTTCCGCGAACGGGTTGGCGATCGTAACGCCGCGATACGTGACCCCGTCCTGAAAGTCTTCAGAAAGCAGGAAACGACATCCCGCCTCAGCCGCGACACAGACGATGATGGAGTCCCACATCTGGAGCTTGTGATCCGCCGCCAATCGGATCGCGGTGGCGAACGTCATCGGCGAATGAACCGTCAACGTCAGCAGATCAATCCACTCCTGGACAATTTCGACTGCGTCCTGCCGGCTATGTCGATCCTTGCGGGTGAGGACATTGTACAGTTCGCCGGCGACCTGGCTTGGCAAGACGAGGTCAGCCGCACCAATGGCCGCGATGATGGCGTTCGCTCGGCGTTGGCGCGTCGCGTCATCCACCCCAGCGGCATAAGCGAGGACGTTGGTGTCGAGCGCGAACTTCACTCGTATCCGTCATCACGGGTGACTCGCCCCAGGTTCTGAGGCGGAAGCTCGGCCAGTCGATCAAGAAGGGCGTGGAGACGACGCTGCCGCTCCGCCTGATCCATCTCTTCAGGCCGCATGGGTGCCAGCCTCGCCACCGGCTTGCCCCGCGAGGTCACGATATAGGTCTCGCCGCCTGCCACCTCGTTCAGGACGCGCGAGAACTCGCGGTTGGCGTCGGTGGCGGAGATGGAGCGTTCCATCCCGCGAATGTAGTGCATCTCACTACTTTCGGCAAACCTAGCCCAGCGGCTCGAACCTCGGCTTGTCGGTCAGGGCGCGCAGGACGCCGTCGGCGATGCCGAAATGCAGACCGGTCAGGGTCAGTTCGCCCGCCGCTTCGCGCTCGGCGATCCAGGGGAAGCTGCGCAGGTTCTGGAGCGACAGACGCACGACGGCCTCTTCGGTCGCCTGTTCGACATCGTCGGGCTCGACCACCTGGGCGACGGCGCGGACGGCGGGGGTGCCTTGCGCGATCCAGGGGGCGACGAAGTCCTGACAGGTGTCGGGCGCCCCGGCCCGCATCGCCGCGACGCCGCCGCAGTGGGCATGGCCCATGACCACGATGCGCGACACGCCCAGCACCTTGACCCCGAACTCCAGCGCCGCCGAGACGCCGTGCAGCTGGCCGTCCGGCTCATAGGGCGGCACCAGGTTGGCGACGTTCCGAACCACGAACAGCTCGCCCGGCGCAGAATCGAAGATCAGGGCCGGATCGGCCCGGCTGTCGGAACAGGCCACGATCAAGGTGTGCGGCTTCTGTCCCTTGGAGGCCAGGGCCTCGTACTCGGCGCGAGCGGCCGGCCAGTGATCGGCGCGGAACCGGCGATAGCCAGCGGTCAGTTCGTCGGGGGTGTCGGTCATGGCGCTCCTATAGGCAGTCCAGGGCGACCTTGTCAGGCCCCGCGTGGCGTCTTGTCGATCAGGACCGCCTGCTGCCACGGGCTTGGGGCCTTGTCGGTGCGGTGGATGCATCCGGCCCAGCAGCAGGGGCGCTTCTTGCCTTCCAGCAGTTCTTCGACCGTCCTGCCGATACGCCGCTCGCGCGTCTTCGCCTGTTTCGCGTCGTCCACCCAGCAGATGAATTCGTTGCGGCCCAGCGGCGTCAGGCTCTGCCACAGGGCGAGCACGGCGTCGTCCGACTGGACGGCGGCTTGCAGGTCAGGCCGGGCCTGATGAACCGTGCCCTGTGCGAACTCGCTCATTCCGAAACCTCCGGGATACCCCAGCCTAACCCTGGGCCTGCGGATGGAAAAAGCCATGGATGCGTTCGGCCATCGCCCGGTTAATGCCCTCGACCTTTTCCAGGTCGACGACGGCGGCGCGCCCCACCCCCTTGGCCGAGCCGAAGGCGTGCAGCAGGGCCTTCTTCCTTCCCGGCCCGACGCCCTCGATCTCGTCCAGCGGGTTCTTCTTGATGTCCATCGATCGGCGGGTCCGGTGGGCCCCGTTGGCGAAGCGGTGGGCCTCGTCACGCAGGCGCTGGATGTAATACAGCGCCGGCGATTTCAGCGGCAGCATGAAGGGCGGTTTGCCCGGCACGAAGAACCGCTCCATCCCGGCATCGCGGTCCGGCCCCTTGGCCACGCCGACGGCCAGGATGTCGTCCAGACCCAGGTCGGCCAACACCGCCTGGACCTCGGCCAGCTGGCCCGCGCCGCCGTCGATCAGCAGCAGGTCGGGGCGAATGACCTCCTCGACGCCTTCCTCCTCATCCTTGACCAGCCGGCCGAAGCGGCGGCGCATGACCTCGCGCATCATGCCGTAATCGTCGCCGGGGGTCAGGTCGGTGCCGCGGATGTTGAACTTGCGGTACTGGGATTTCTGGAAGCCCTCGGGCCCGGCGACGATCATGCCGCCGACCGCATTGGTCCCCTGGATGTGGGCGTTGTCATAGACCTCGATCCGCTCGGGCGTCCCCTCCAGCCCGAAGGCCTCGCAGACCTCGGCCAGGATCCTGCCTTGGGCGGAGCTCTCGGCCATCTTGCGGCCGAGCGCCTCGCGGGCATTGGTCAGGGCGTGGTCGACGAGCGAGGTCTTGTCGCCGCGCAGGGGGCGCTCGATGGAGACGACGCGGCGGCCGTCGGCTTCCTTGGCCTTCATCGAAAAGGCCTCCTCCAGCAGCTCCTTCTCGAACGGGACGACGTTGGACAGGATCAGGCGCGGGACCGGCTTGTCCTCGTAGAACTGGCCCAGGAAGGCCGACAGGATCTCCGGGTCGGTGTCGGACCTGTCCACGCGCGGGAAATAGGCCCGCCCGCCCCAGTTCTGGCCGCCGCGATAGAAAAACACCTGCACGCAGGCCTGACCGGCTTCAGAGAACAGGGCGAAGACGTCGGCCTCGGCCACGCTGTCAGCGCTGACCGAGTTTTCCATGGTGATGGCCGACAGGGCGCGGATGCGGTCGCGGACGCGGGCGGCCTGTTCGTAGTCCATGGCTTCGGCGGCCGTGGTCATCTCCTGCGACAGCCGGCCGATCACCGCGCGCGACTTGCCCTTCAGAAAGGCCGAGGCCTCTTCGACCAGACCGGCATAGTCCTCCAGCGAGATCAGGCCGGTGCAGGGGGCCGAGCAGCGCTTGATCTGATGCAGCATGCAGGGGCGCGTCCGGGTCTCGTAGACGCTGTCCGAACACGACCGCAGCAGGAAGGCCTTTTGTAGGGTGTTCAGCGTCCGGTTGACCGCCCAGGTCGAGGCGAACGGCCCAAAATAGTCGCCGTCGGTGGTGTGGGCGCCGCGATGCTTGCGCACCTGGGGGGCGCGGTGGTCCTTGCGGATCATCAGCTCGGCGAAGGACTTGTCGTCGCGCAGCACGACGTTGAACCGGGGCTTCAACTTCTTGATGAAGTTGGATTCCAGCAGCAGCGCCTCGGTCTCCGACGCCGTGACCACCAGCTCCATCGACCGGGTCAGCGACACCATCAGGCCGATACGCTGGGTGTGGAACCTCCCTTGCGCATACTGCAGGATGCGCTTCTTGATCGAGCGCGCCTTGCCGACATAGAGGCAGGTCCCGTCCTCGCCGTACATGCGGTAGACGCCCGGCTTGTCCGGCGCGCGCCGGGCCTCGTCGCGGATCAGGTCGGCGGCCTTGAGCACGCTCTCTGCGGGCGAATCAGCGGTGACGGCGTCGTCGGTCATCGCCCTCCATATAGGCCGAGTGGCGCATCGGCGTCAGGGGCGGTTCAGCCGCGCCCGCGCATCCAGAGCCAGAAAGACGCAGATGGCCAGAAGGCCGATGTCCTTGGCCAGGAACTGACCGGTCGATCCCAGGGCCGGGAAGCCATGGCCGTCCTGCACGATGCCGGGGGCGCTGAAGAAGAAGCTCAGGGTCACCACGAAGGTCGCCACCCCCATCAGGGCACCGATCAGACCGGCCCAGGTGAAGCGACCGCCGAGCGCGATCAGGATGCCGCCGGTGATCTCCAGCACGCCGATGACGATCGAGGCGCTGGCCACGCCGACGAGCGGATACATCCAGCCAAATAGCCAGTAGGTCTGGGCCAGACCGGCGACGCCCTCGGCCTCATAGGGCAGGAACTTCATATAGCCGAACCAGATCAGGATCAGGGCGATCCCGAACCTGAGGGCGGCGCGGCCGTCCAGCGCGGGGCGAGCTGCCTCGGTTCGGGCGAAGTTCAGGCGGGTGATGGACTCGGTCATGGGGTGTCTCCGTTTGGACCCCATTCGTCAGCGAGCCGGAATCGGTTACCGCACGTCGGTTTTCAGCCGCGCCGGACCAGCAGGACCCCGGCGAACACCAGAACGACCCCGAGGAGCTTGGTCAGGCCGACCGGCTGGCGCGGCACGCCCAGGGCTCCGAAATGATCCAGCGCCAGGCTGACCAGCAACTGGCCCGCCACCATCAATGTGATGGTCAGGGCGGCCCCCAGCCGGGGCACGGCCCACGCGGCGGTGATCACGAAGACGCAGCCGTACAGCCCGCCCATCCAGGCCCAGGCCGGCATGGCCCGCGTGGCCGCCACGTCCGGCCGCACATGCAGCACGGCCGCCAGCAGGCCCAGGGCCACGGTGCCGATGGCGAAGGACACGAAGGCCGCATTGACCGGCGACCCCACGGCGGCCGCCAGCCTTGCGTTGGTCGGCGCCTGCAAGGCCGTCGCCCCACCCGCGAGGATGACGCCCAGCAGGATCAGATAGGTCATCGGGTTCATGGGGCGGAGCTAACACGGTGGGCGAGGATGCGCACCTGGGTCGCCGTCACCAGTCGTGCGTCGCCTCGATGCCGCCGAAGACTTCACCCAGCCGGGCCCGCGTCGAGCGATGGGCGTCGTCGGGCAGGGCGTCGGGATGGAACCAGCCGATCTCGGCGATCTCGCCATGACTGGTTCGCTCGCCCGCCGTCCAGGCCTCGACGCCATAGACCAGCACATGATCGCCGCGAAAGAACCGTTCGTTGGAGTGGATCGAGATCAGCCGGGGTGCCGTCTTCGCCACCAGCCCGGTCTCCTCACGCAGTTCACGCACCGCCGCCCCTTGCGTGGTCTCGCCCCGATCCACCCCGCCACCGGGCAACCACCAGCCCGCCACGTAGGTATGTCGCACCAGCATGACCCGACCTTCAGCGTCCGTCGCCACGACCCGCACCCCCAGCGTCATCCCGCGCGTCGCCCGCGAGACCGCAAAAAACACCGGCCGGGTGAAGGGCTCAATCAGGATACGCCAGTTCATCGTCGCGCTTGTCCGCAGGCCGGGTACGTCAGGACCATGCTGGACGAGTCAGCGTGGCCCGTCGATGCCATGCTGTTGCAAGGCAGGCATTCCGAAGGTCTGTTATGGGGGAAAGCGGACCTAACCCTCTTCAGAGGTACCAGTCTTGGCCGTGATAGGTAAGGCCTGCGACGTTGGCGTCCAGATTCAGCATGAACGGTCCGGTGTGCTGCGAAAGTTCCAGCGCCATCATGTTGTCCGCGTCCGTCGCCTCGACCGGCAGCGCCTCCGGCCCCATCTTCTTGACGCCGGGCTCGAGATTCCCGCCGCTCGCGCTCCACAGGATGTCGGACGAGACCAACCGTGTGTTCGCCAGTTGGATCAGCATCTCGTTCACCCCGTCTCCGCCCAGATCGACAAAGAGGAAAGACCCGGTCCCCTGGTACGCAATACCGAAAGCATCCGACGCTCCCGTACGCACCGCGCGCAAGTCGATCCGGTCCACCCCAGTTTCGAAATCAACGATTATGTCGGCATCGGCCCTGCGCGAGGAATCCGAAGCCGCGAGATAGACGAATGTATCCGCCCCCCCTTGCCCGCCCAAGGTGTCGTTCCCGCCGCCGCCGATGATGATGTCATCCCCCGCCCCGCCATAGATGGGGTCATTCAGCGCCGACCCGATCAATGTGTCCGCGTTGGCTGAACCGACCATA
>NZ_JBIIAY010000124.1:0-8945 GCF_044239655.1 Brevundimonas sp. | reverse complement strand
CGACGCTTCCAGCGCCTCGGGCCGCCAGTCGAAGTCGCGCGGCACCCCGCCGATGGCTCCGACGAGGATGACGGTAGATCCGCCCTGCTCGACCTGCCAGATCGGCGACCCCGCCCGGCGGGCGGTGACGACGACATCGTCGACCGTCGTGGCCTCAGGTTCCGGAACATCCTGAGCAAAAGCCGCAGTCTGCAACGCCAGAGCGCCCAGAACAGCAACGGAAACATTAAGCCAGCCCGATGTCTTCATGACCAAATAAAGGCGGATGATTACAGAACATCCACCTCAACCCCTGTAATATGTCCGAGATTTAATCCACCTGTCCGTCTTGTAACTGGAGACACGGCGCCTGTCCCGGCAAACCTCGCGTCACAAACGAGGGGAACCCCAGGCGATGACCAAGACCATTCTTCTGGCCGGAACGGCCATGCTGTTCAGCGCCGGTGCGGCGCTGGCCGCCACCGATCCGAGCCCCCAGGTCGCCGAGGCTCCCGTGCCCACCGGCCCGACCCAGAGCGCGCCCCTGGCCGACGCGAACCAGCGCGGCGTCCTGGTCTTCACCCCCGACTTCTTCGCCGCCCAGCGCCCGAATACGGCGCTCGACATGGTCAACCGCGTGCCCGGCTTCTCGGTCGAGGACGGCTCGGGCAGCCGGGGCTTCGAAGGGGCGGTCGGCAACGTCCTGATCAACAACGCCCGTCCGGCCTCCAAGTCCGACACCGGCTCCAACGTCCTGTCGCGCACCACCGCCGCCCAGGTCGAGCGGATCGAGCTGATCCGCGGCGGCGCGCCCGGCATCGACATGCAGGGCTATTCGGTGATCGCCAACGTGATCCTGAAGACCCAGAACAGCCACCAGTCGATCTTCTTCATCGACGGGGTCTTCTTCGACGGCGGGCGCGACATCTTCGGTGCCCGCTATCAGTATACGGCCAAGGTCGGCGACCGGTCGTGGGGCGTTACCCTGGCCGACGGCATGGGGATGAGCGATTCCAACGGCCCGGGCCGCAGCATCCGCCGCAACGCCGCCGGCGTCATCATCCGCGACGAGACCTTCCGCAACGATCAGGGCGGCGGTGGCCAGGCCATTCGCGGCAACTATTCCGGCCCCCTGTTCGGCGGCAAGATCGACGCGACCTCGCGCCTTGGCGTCAACGACTACGAGAGCTGGCAGGAACTGCGCTCCGCGACCTCGTTCCGCCGCAGCGAATACCAGGACGACGAGACCAACGGCGAGCTGGGCCTGACCTGGACGCGTCCGCTCAACCCGCGCTGGACCCTGGAAATGCGGGCGATCCACGAGTTCGAGCAGTCCGAGGACGTCTCCACCTCCAACACCCGCATCAACGGCGTCGACGATCCGGTGCAGGTCTTCGCGTCCGAGGGTGACGAGTCGGAATCCATCGTCCGCGCCCTGCTGCGCAACGAACGCTCGCCGACCCTCACGTTCGAGGGCGGTGCCGAACTGGCCTACAACATGCTGGACGTCACCCAGGCCTTCTCTATCGGCGGAACCAACGTCCCCCTGCCCTCGGCCTCGGTCAAGGTCGAGGAAACGCGCGGCGAGGCCTTCGGCAAGGGCACCTGGCGCGTACGGCCGAACCTGACGCTCGAGGCCGGCCTGCGCCTCGAAGGCTCGACCATCAGCCAGTCCGGCGACGCCAATCAGGAAAAGTCCTTCTTCTTCGCCAAACCGCGCTTCCTGGCCACCTGGACCCCCATGCCCAACAACCAGCTGCGCTTCCGCTTCGAGCGCGAACTGGGCCAGCTCGACTTCGGCGATTTCGCGGCCTCGGCCGAGCTCAGCGACGGCACGGTGTTCGGCGGCAATGTCGATCTGGAGCCGGAACAGCGCTGGATCTCTGAACTGGCCTATGAGCGCCGCTTCTGGGGCGAAGGGATCGTCGCGATCGGCTATCGCCATGACGAGATCATCGACGTGATCGACCGCCTGCCCCTGCCCGGCGGCCTGTCGGCGACCGGCAACATCGGCGACGGGACCCTGGATCAACTGTCGCTCAATGTGGTGATCCCCCTCGACAAGCTGAAGATCCCGGGCGGCCGCTTCACCTTCCGCAACGACTGGAACAAGACCAGCGTCACCGACCCGACGACGGGCGAGGACCGGCCGATCTCCGGCGTCCGGGCCAGCCAGGCCAACGTCGCCTTCCAGCAGGATCTCCCGCGCTGGAAGATCCAGTACGGCATCGCCTGGCTGCCCCGCCTGCACCAGGCCAGCTACGACCCGGACCAGACCAACGCGTTCCGGGGCGCGAACTATTTCGAGAGCTTCGTCGAGTACAAGCCCACCCCGACCCTGTCGCTGCGCGCCCAGCTGAACATCTGGAACGACTTCACGACCCACCGCGAGGTCTATGCGACGCGCAGCCCCCGCACCCTCGCCTTCACCGAGGACCGCGAGATCGACCCCAATACCTTCGTGTCGCTGCGACTGAGGAAGACGTTCTAGGGGGACCCCGGCCCGGGCCCGCGCGCTGACGGGGATGTCTCATCCTCTGCACCGTGCCATGTCCGCCGTCGTGGCGGCCCTGGGCCACCCCGCCAGCCTCGTCGTCCTGCTGATCTTTTCGCTGATCTGGCGGTGGGTAGAGCCGGAGAGTTTCGACCTTCACGCGGTCGCGACCTTGATCGCCGTCGCGATGACCCTGGTGATCCAGCGGGGCCAGAAGCGCGACACCGCCGCGCTTCAGGTCAAGCTCGACGAACTGATCTGGCCACCGACGGGGCCCGCAACGAGGTCGCCGGCCTGGATCAGGAAACCGCCGACGACATCGAGGAAATCCGCAACGCCGGGAAGACTCCATAGCGAGGGACAAACAAAAGGCGGCGATCTCGCGACCGCCGCCCTCTGTCGTTTCAGGCGAAGAAGGTCTTACTTCACGCCCTTCATCATCCACTTCAGCACCGGTGACAGGGCCAGCAGGACCACGCCGACGATGACACCGGCCCAGCCGATCTGGTTGAACACCGTGGCATAGGTGGCCAGGGCCGCCTCGGGATCCGTGACGACGCCGCCGACGGTCTCGGACGAGGTCATCTGGGCGACGATGCCGGCCAGGGTGTGGGCCAGGGCCGAGGCCATGAACCAGGCCCCCATCATCAGCCCGACCATCCTGGCCACCGACAATTTGGTGATCATCGACAGCCCGACGGGCGACAGGCACAGCTCGCCCATCGTGTGCAGGAAGTAGGCGGCCAGCAGGAACAGCCAGGACACGCGGAACAGCTCGTTCGCATGGTGGTTGGCGCCCCAGACCAGGGCCAGGAAGCCCGCGCCGACCAGCATCAGGCCGATCGCGAACTTCATCGGCACGTTCGGCTCCAGCCCCCGCTTGCCCAGCCAGATCCACAGGCCCGCCATCAAGGGTCCGAAGATCACGATCATGCCGGGGTTGAAGAAGTTGGTCTGGCTGGCGTTCAACCACGACGGCAGTTCGGTGGACCGGTCAGCGAACAGGGTCAGGCTGGAGCCCGCCTGTTCGAACAGGGTCCAGAACAGCACCGAGAACATGGTCAGGATGATCGCCGCCAGCATCTTCCAGCGGCCGTCGCCCTTGATGGCGATGGCCGAATACAGCAGCAGCCCGGCGAAGATGGCTGGCACCAGCCAGGTCAGGGCGACCTCGACCACATGGTGGCGTTGCAACAGCATCCAGATCGGGATCACCGCGATGATGCCCCCGATGTAGATCGCCGCCTGGCGCGGTACGCCGAGGAAGGTCTTGTGCAGGTTGGCGGTCGCCGGCGGCTCGGCGCGTCCCTCGAGCCATTTCTGGCCCCACAGGAAGGTCAGCAGGCCCGCCAGCATCCCGAACCCGGCCAGGCCGAACCCGTATTTCCAGCCGTAGGCGATGCCCAGTCCCCCGCACAGCAGGGTGGCCAGCACCGAGCCCAGGTTGATGCCGACGTAGAAGATGGTGAAGCCGGCGTCGCGGCGGGTGTCACCCTCGGCATAGAGGGCCCCCACGACGGTCGAGATGTTGGGCTTCAGGAAGCCCACCCCGACGACGATCAGCGACAGCGCCAGGAACAGGGTGGCCTGGCCGGTTCCATCGACCTCCTTGCGGATCTGATAGCCACCGGTCGGAATGGTCGCCGGGAAGGGCACGGCGGAGGCCGCCGTCGCGCCGACCACCGGGGTCGCGGGGCCGGAGGCGCTGATGCCCTCGGGCGTGATGGTGATCGGCACCCGACGCTCGGCGTCGACCGCGAACAGCTGGCGGTCGGCGTCACGGCCGACGGCTTCGATCCGGTACTCCTGGCCCTGGTGCTGGATGAACTCGCGTCCACCCGACCCCTCGAAGGCCATGGTGAAGTGACCGGCGACCAGCAGCAGGGCGCCGATGATGACCGCCTTGCGCGAGCCCAGGAACCGGTCGGCGATGATCCCGCCGATGACCGGCATCAGATAGACCAGCGCCGCATAGGAGGCGTAGATGCCCTGCGCCTCGCCGTCGCCGAACAGGAAATGCTGGGTCAGGTACAGGACCAGCAGGGCCCGCATCCCGTAGAAGGAAAACCGCTCCCACATCTCGGTGAAGAACAGAATCACCAGACCTCGGGGATGTCCCAGAAACTCCTTCTGGGCCCCAGCCATATCCGTCGTGCTCAAACGCTCGCTCCCTCATGCAGCGCCGACCCGGCGCGCTCTGACGGCATAAGCAGCACGGCGGCAAAGGCCCGACAAGTCTTAAGGATGAATCCAAAATGTAACCGTGTTGTCGCGGAGCGGCTGGCTCGATAAAAATCCTGCGATCCGACCCGGATGCGCACGTCGCGAGGCGGCGGAGACAGCGGAATGTCGGTATTGGTCAGCTTCCTGCCGGAAAGCAGATTGCAACTTTTACGTGCAATAGAGCTCTGGTCCGATCGATGCAGTGACTCAGCCCTGAACCCCCGCCCTGTCCCAGGACAGGAAATGGATCCCCCATGACGACACGACCCTTCACCCCCGCCGACATCAACGCCGTCAACGCCCTGCATCGGTCCGTCTGGTGGCCGGAGCGCTCGAAGACCGGCTGGGCCTGGCTGGACGCCAACCCGGCGCGCGCCGATATCGACGCCCCGACGGGCTGGGTCGTGACGGATGACGCAGGTGCCCCGGCGGCCTTCGTCGGCAACCTGATCCAGCGCTTCTGGAAGGACGACGTCCTGTTTCATGGCGCGACCGGCTTCTCGATCATCGTCCCGCCCAGCGTCCGGGGTGCCAGCCGTCACCTGCTGAAGGTGTTCAATCGACAGCCCGACGTCTTCGTCGCCTATACCTTCAATGCCAACAGCCGGTCGGCACCCTTGTACGGCCGCCACGACATGGTCGCCTGGCCGCCGCGCACCCATGACCTGAAACTGTCCTGGATCATCGACCCGATCGACTGCCTGCACGGGCGCTTCCTGCGCGAGGCGGTCAAGCGCGCGCCGCATCTGACCGACCCCTATCGCGAGCGGTTCATGCACCGCCGCCTGGGCTCACCCCGCACGCCCCGCCTGCCGTCCCGGGTCTCGGCCGTGACCGATCTGGGCGACCGCTCCGACTATGCCGTCTTCTGGGAGGCCTTGAAGGCCGAGGGCCGGCTGATCGCCGACCGCAGTCCGGAGATTCTGCGCTGGCGCATGGCCGACCCGGACCAGAGGACCCCGCCGCTGATGATCGCCTTCCGCCGCGACGGCGTCATCACCGGTTACGCGATGGCCCTGATGGCCAAGGCCAGTCCGATCGAGCCGACCGTCCTGGAGATCCTCGACCTCGTCGCCCTGGAAGGCGAGCGCCAGGCCATTCCGGCGCTGATGCAGGCCTTGATGGCCGAGGGCAGGGCCCTGGGGGCCGCCAAGGTCCGGCTGCAGGTTCTGGGCGAGGATCTGCTGCGCCGCCTGGGCCCCTGGGCCACCGGCGCGCGGCGCGAAGGCGGCTGGGGCCACAGCCATGTCAAATTCCACGCCGGCGGGCCTGATCACCACGCCTGGTCGCCGACGCCGTTCGACGCCGACCACGCCTTCTGCCAGCGGCCGGTGCCGGCGAAGACGCGGCGCGGCGAACGCCCGGCCGCGTCGGCCCGTCAGACCTGAGGCCGGGCCTTCAGTTCGTCGCGGATTTCCATCAGCAGGGCCTCGGTCGCCGAGGGTGCGGCCGGGGCGGCGGGGGTCTCGGCCTCCTGGCGACGCAGCTTGTTGATGCCCTTCACGATCATGAAGACCACGAAGGCGACGATGGCGAACTGGATCACCGTGTTCAGGAAGGCGCCGTACATGACCGAGACCTTCTCGATCTCCTCGGTCGCCCCGTTCTCGGGCCGCAGCACCCATTCCAGCTTTGAGAAGTCGATGCCGCCGGTCAGCAGGCCGATCGGCGGCATGACGACCTGATCGACCAGGCTCTTGACGATGCCGTTGAAGGCCGCGCCGATGATGACCCCTACGGCCAGATCGACGACATTGCCCTTGATCGCGAACTCGCGAAACTCGGAGACGAGGCTCATGGGTGTTTCCTGGCTGGCCTGTGGTTCACGCCAGTGAAAGCCGCTTCGCCAGGTGTTTCAACCCTTGTGTGGCCTCAAGCCGTGAGACGCGCGGTAGGCCAACCGGCCTCAAGCAGCGCGAAGCGCGGTAGGCCAACAAACCGGCCTCAAGTAGCGCAACGCGCGGTAGGCCCAAAAGAATATCAAGCGTCGCCCGAGGCGTTCAGCCGCTCGCGCAGCTCCTTGCCGCTCTTGAAGAAGGGTACGGACTTGGCGGGGACATCGACCGTCTCGCCGGTGCGGGGATTGCGACCGGCACGCGCCGGACGCGAGCGTACGGAAAACGCGCCGAAGCCGCGCAGTTCGACCCGTCCGCCCTCGGACATGGCGTCGGTCATTCGGCCCAGCACGATATTGACCACGCGCTCGACCTCGGCATGGGTCAGGTGCGTATTCTCAGCCGCCAGCTTTTCGATCAACTCTGACTTGATCATGCGCAGGACCTCACCTTGCCAGCCCTCCAGGAGCGTGTGTGGTCGCCGTCCCCTGCGCCCACGAAACACCCTAACCTTCGCCGGGCGCGCGAAAAAGCCCGGAAAGGTCACATAAGGTTCCAAAGATGGTGAATGTCACTCACCGTACACAGTGGCGATCTTTCGGCGACAAGGAAAAAGGGCGGCCGGATCGCTCCGGCCGCCCTCTTTAGTCAGTCTTACCGGAGCCTCAAGCAGCGAGGCTCCGCGAGCCGAGCGTTAGGCTCGACCAGGACGTCAGTCCTGCTTGGCTTTCTCGCGCAGGGCGGCGCCCAGGATGTCGCCCAGCGAAGCGCCCGAATCGGACGATCCGAACTGTTCGATGGCCTCGGCCTCGTCCTTCATTTCCAGCGCCTTGATCGACACCGAGATGCGGCGCGAGGCCTTGTCCACGGCGGTGATCTGGGCGTCGACGCGGTCGCCGACGGCGAAACGCTCGGTGCGCTGCTCGTTGCGGTCGCGGCTCAGGTCCGACTTGCGCACGAAGCTGGTGACCGGCGCGTCATCCTCGCCGAACTTGACTTCGATGCCGCCCGACTCGATCGAGGTGACGGTCACGGTGACCGTCTGGCCCTTGCGATAGGTGTCGCCCTCGGCGATCGGATCGCCGCCCAGCTGCTTGATGCCGAGCGAGACGCGTTCCTTCTCGACGTCGACGTCCAGGACCTTGGCCTTGACCATCTCGCCCTTGCGGTAACGCTGGATGGCTTCTTCGCCCGATACGTTCCAGTCCAGGTCGGACAGGTGGACCATGCCGTCGATGTCGTTGTCCAGGCCGATGAACAGGCCGAACTCGGTGGCGTTCTTGACTTCGCCCTCGACGGTCGAGCCGATCGGGTTGGCGGCGACGAACGCATCCCACGGGTTGTCCTGGGCCTGCTTCAGGCCCAGCGAGATGCGGCGCTTGGAGGCGTCGACATCCAGAACCACGACGTCGACTTCCTGCGAGGTCGAGACGATCTTGCCGGGGTGGACGTTCTTCTTGGTCCAGGACATTTCCGAGACGTGGACCAGGCCCTCGACGCCGGCTTCCAGCTCAACGAACGCACCGTAATCGGTGATGTTGGTGATGCGGCCCGTGTATTTGGCACCCGGCGGGTATTTGGCTTCGACGCCGTCCCACGGATCGGACTGCAGCTGCTTCATGCCGAGCGAGATGCGCTGGGTGTCCGGGTTGATCTTGACGATCTGGACCTTGACGGTGTCGCCGACGGCCAGAACCTGGCTGGGGTGCGAGACGCGCTTCCACGACATGTCGGTGACGTGCAGCAGGCCGTCGATGCCGCCCAGGTCCACGAACGCGCCGTAGTCGGTGATGTTCTTGACGACGCCGTCGCGGACTTCACCCTCTTGCAGCTGGCCGACCAGCTCGGTGCGCTGTTCGGCGCGGGCTTCTTCCAGGATCGCACGACGCGAGACGACGATGTTGCCGCGCGGGCGGTCCATCTTCAGGATCTGGAACGGCTGTTCCTTGCCCATCAGCGGGCCGACGTCGCGCACGGGGCGGATGTCGACCTGCGAACCGGGCAGGAAGGCGGACGCGCCGCCCAGGTCGACGGTGAAGCCGCCCTTGACGCGACCGACGATGGCGCCGTTGACCGGCACGCCTTCGGCGAACACGACTTCCAGACGGGTCCAGGCTTCTTCGCGGCGAGCCTTGTCGCGGCTGATGACGGCCTCGCCCAGGGCGTTCTCGACGCGCTCGAGATAGACTTCGACGTCATCGCCGACCTTGGGAATCACGGCGCCTTCGCCGATGCCGAACTCACGGGCCGGGATGCGGCCTTCGGTCTTCAGACCGACGTCGATGATGATGATGTCTTTTTCGATGCCGACGACGCGGCCGTGAACGACCTGGCCTTCGCCGAGATCGCGGCCTTGCAGTTGTTCGTCGAGCAGCGCCGAGAAGTCGTCGCGGGTGGGATTGAGGGTATCAGGC
>NZ_JBIIAY010000123.1:0-8981 GCF_044239655.1 Brevundimonas sp. | reverse complement strand
TCACCGAGGGACGGGCGGCCTCGGTCGCCTATGTCAACGGCGACCTGCGCGTCACGGTGCATCCGAACCAGGGGATCACCGGCCGCCCGTCCTCGACCCGGATCATCCAGGCCGTGGTCCGCGACTAACCCTTGAAGGCGTCCTTGGCGGCGCGGCGGGCGGCGAAGTCGTCGGCGTCGCGCGCGCGCAGGAAGGGGTTGAAGGCCTTCTCGACCGACAGGACCGTGGGCTCGGTGAACGCGCCGCGTTCGCGCATGGCGAAGATGGAGGCTGCGTGGTCGGCCATCTCGGGCCGGTCGTCGATCGACAGGGCGAAGCGGGCGTTCGCGGCGGTGTATTCGTGGGCGCCGTACAGGACCGTCCGGTCGGGCCAGGCCGCGATGGCCGACAGGCTGGACCACATCTGTTCGGCCGTGCCCTCGAACAGGCGGCCGCAACCCAGCGGGAACAGGGTGTCGCCGACGAAGGCGATGTCGTCCTCGGCCGAGCGATACAGGATATGGCCCAAGGTATGGCCGGGGGCCGAGGTCACCTCGAACCGGGTCTGGCCCAGCATGACGACGTCGCCGCCGGTGACGACCTGATCGACGGTTGCGATGCGGCGGACCTCCTCGGGGCCGACGATCCGGGCCCCGGTCGCGGCCTGGATCGCGGCGTTTCCGCCGGCGTGGTCGGGATGCCAGTGGGTGTTCAGGATCAGGTCGAGCCGACCCCAGCCGAGGCGCTCAAGCTCGGCCAGGATGGCGTCGCCGTCCGGGGTGTCGATGGTGGCGACCTGTCCGGTCGCGTCGTCCCGCAGCAGGAAGGCGTAGTTGTCGCTGAGGACCGGGAAGATGTGGACGGTCAGGGCCATGGGGTTTCTCCGGGCGACGGCAGGGCGACTTCTGGCATATAGTGCGCCGCATGCGTCGCAGCATCGAGGATCTTCGCGCCTTCTATGGCGAGCCGACGGGGGCGCTGGTGCGTCGGCTGGTGGCGCGGCGGCTGGATGACGCCTGGGGCGAGGCCGTGGGCAGCGACATCCTGGGGATCGGCTATGCGACGCCGTGGCTGGACGCCTTCGTCGGGGCGCGCCGGATCGTGGCGGCCATGCCGGGCGGGCAGGGGGTGGAGCTGTGGCCCGCCGCCGGGCGCAACCGCACCCTGCTGGTCGACGAGAAGCGCCTGCCGTTCGCGGCGGGGGCGTTCGATCGCATCCTGCTGATCCATGCGCTGGAGGAGGCCGATGATCCCGCCGCCCTGCTGACCGAGGCGGTACGGGCCCTGGCCCCGGCGGGGCGGATAATCCTGGCCGTCGCTGCCCGGGGCGGGCTGTGGGCGCGGGCGGAGACGACGCCCTTTGGCCATGGACGGCCCTTCACCCGCCGTCAGCTGGAGCGGCTGGTGCGTCAGGTGGGGCTGGAGCCGACGGCCTGGTCCCAGACCTTGTATACCCCGCCGTGGACGCCCCTTCTGGGGCTGGCCGACGGGATCGAGCAGATGGGCGGGATGGTCGCACCGGGGGCGGCGGGACTGATCCTGCTGGAGGCCTCGCGCCAGGCCTATGCGCGGGTCCGGCCGTCGGGATCGGCGGCCCGGGTGCGGGTGCCATCGCCGGATCTCGTGCCTCAGCCCGCACGTCGCAGGCCGGAGTTCTAGCCGCGCCCCCGATTCGTGGGCTAAAGCCGATCCATGCACCGCCTCATTCTCATGCGACACGCCAAGACCGAACGGGCGGCGGCTTCCGGCCACGACCGGGACCGTGCCCTGACCGAGCGGGGACGCGAGGACGGTCTGCTGATGGGGCGGGTTCTGTTCGAGAAGGGACTGCGGCCCGATCTGGCCCTGGTCTCGACCGCGACCCGCACCCGCCAGACCTGGGACCTGTTGCAGGAGGCATTCGGCGACGTCGAGGTGCGGCTGTTGCCCGACCTCTACAACGCCACGTCCGATGTCATCCGCCGCTTCGTCGAGGGTGCCGAGGAGGAGGCGGGATGCCTGCTGGTGCTCGCGCACAATCCGGGGGTCCATCTGCTGGCGCATGAATATCTGGTCGAGAGTGCAGCCTCGCCCAGCGTGCTGGATCGGATGGCGGCGGGCTTTCCCACCGCAGCGGCGGCGGTGTTCGAGGTCGATGTCGCGGGCCGCTGTGCCTATGACGGCTATTTGACGCCCAAGGCCTTCGGCGGCGGCGCGGACGAATGAGCGCCCCCGAAGCGCAGGCGGGCGTCGCCTACAAGATCATCGCGGCCGGGGAATGGGACGGCATCGTCGCGGACGGTGCCTATGCCGGGTCAGAGGTCGATCACGCCGACGGCTATATCCATCTGTCGACCGGGGATCAGTTCGCCGAGACGGCGGCCAAGCACTACGCCGGTCGCGCCGATCTGCTGTGCCTGACCGTGGACCTCACGGCCCTGGGTGAGACCGTGGTGTGGGAGCCGTCGCGCGGTGGCCAGCTGTTTCCGCACATCTATGGGCCGCTGCCGATCGCGGCGGTGACGGGGCGTCGCCGGTTCGCGGTCGAGGCCGATGGCGCGGTACGGTTCGAGGACGCCGCGTGAGCCTGTCCGATCTCGGCGCGGCGGCCCTGCGGCGGCTCGATCCCGAGGACGCGCACGGCTGGGCGATCACCGCGTTGAAGACCCTGCCGCTGCCCCGGGCCAGGGCGGACGATCCTATCCTGGCGACGCGGATCGCCGGGCTGGAGCTGACCAATCCGGTGGGGCTCGCCGCCGGACTGGACAAGAACGCCGAGGCCCTGAAGGGGCTGTCGCGGCTGGGGTTCGGCTTCATCGAATGCGGCTCGGTCACGCCCCTGGCCCAGGCGGGAAATCCGCGTCCGCGCCTGTTCCGCCTGAGCGAGGACCGGGCGGTCATCAACCGGATGGGGTTCAACAATCGCGGGCTCGAGGCCTTTGCCGCAGGGCTGGCCGCCCGGCCGGCGGGCGTGGTCGTGGGCGGCAATCTGGGGGCCAACAAGGACACCGAGGACAAGGCGGCCGACTATGTCGCCGGGCTGCGACGACTGGATGGTCTGGCCGACTATTTCACGGTCAATATCTCGTCGCCCAATACGCCGGGCCTGCGGGCGCTCCAGGGGCGCGAGGCGCTGGACGACCTGCTGGGCCGGGTCGCGGAGGCGAGGGGGCCTGACGGCGGGCGGGCACCGGTCTTCCTCAAGATCGCGCCCGACCTGACCTCGGCCGAGATCGGCATGATCGTCGAGGCGGCCCTGGCCCACGGGATCGACGCCCTGATTGTGTCGAACACCACCCTGGAACGGCCCGGCCTGACGTCGCCGGACGCCGGACAGTCGGGGGGGCTGTCGGGCGCGCCGTTGAAGCCGTTCGCCCTGGCCGCGCTGCGTGCGGCGGCGGAAGCCGCGGCGGGGCGTCTGCCCCTGATCGGCGTCGGCGGGATTGCGTCCGGAGAGGATGCCTATGCGCGGGTCCGGGCGGGTGCGGCGGCGGTGCAGATCTATTCCGCCCTGGTCTACGAAGGGCCCGGGCTGGTCGGTCGGATCAAGCGCGACCTCGCCGCACGCCTGCGCGCCGACGGGTTCGCGAACGCTTTCGAGGCCTCTCGCGCCGGCCGTTGACGGAGCGTTAGGGCCGCTTCGCCATAGTGCGTCCATGTGGCCGAAATGGCCGGTGAGGACGCGCATGACGGAGGTCACGATCCAGACGACCGCCGACAACTGGGCCGAAGCCGTGCGTCAGCGCCGCAAGGCCTTGATTCAACGCATGGGCATGGGGGCCGCGACGGCCCTGATCTTCACCCCGATCCTGGGGTGGACGGTGTCGATTCCCTGGGTGGTCTTCTATTTCGCCGTTCAACTGGTCGACGCCATGATCTTTGCGCCGATCACCAAGACGACCGTGGGGCGGATGCCGCTCTGGCGGATCGTGCTGGGCGGTCTGATCCTGTTCATGAACGCGGCCAGTTTCGGCAGCCTGTCGGTGATCCTGTGGCTGACCGGCGGCGTCATGGGCGGTGTCTGCGCCTCCATCGTGCTCGCGTCCGGGTCCATCTATGCGGTGGTCAATTCGCCGCGTTCGGCCACGGTGCTGGCCCTGACCATCACGCCGCAGTTCCTGTACTTGCTGGCCACCCCGATCCTGATGACGCTGAACGGTGCGGCACCCAGCTTTGTCACAGCCTCCGTGGTCGCGATCTGCGTCTTCGGCGCCTATTGCCTGTCGACCTGGCGCAGTATCGAGAAGGCCTATATCGCCGAGAACCACGCGCGCCGGATCGCCGAGGAGCGTCGCGCACAGGCCGAAGCGGCGCTGGCCGGGCGATCGGCTTTCCTGGCCGCGATCGGCCATGACCTGCGCACCCCGATCGGGGCCATCCTGACCGGTTCGGCCGAGATGGACCGGGTCGCCACCGACGCCTGCGCCCGGGCCCACGCCGCCCTGATCACCGACGCCGGCCTGATGATGAAGGCCCTGCTCGACAATCTGCTGGACCATTCCAAGCTCGACGCCGGGCGGATGACGGTGGAGGCCGAGGATTTCGACCTGCGCGCCATGCTGGCCCAGACGCTGCGTCTGTGGACGGGTCCGGTGCGGGCCAAGGGGCTGAGCATGCGGGTCGAGGGCGCGCGCGACATGCCGGCCATGGCGCGCGGCGATGCGATGCGGTTGCGCCAGATCCTCAACAATCTGATTTCCAATGCCCTGAAATTCACCGAGACCGGTTCGGTCACCCTGCGGCTCAAAGCCTGGCCGGAGGAGCCCTCGGGTCATGCCGTGCTGATCGAGGTCGCCGATACCGGCCCCGGGATGACCCGCGAACAGATGGGCCGTCTGTTCTCCGCCTTCGACCAGACGGCGGACGGGATCAGCGCGCGCCACGGCGGCACCGGCCTGGGCCTGTCGATCAGCCGCGAACTGGCCTCCCTGATGGGCGGGCGGCTGACCGCGCGCAGCGCGCCGGGAGAGGGGGCCTGTTTCACCCTGTCGCTGGTGCTGGGCGAGGCGACGCATGACATTTCCACGATGGCGCCGCTGGACGCGGAGACCCGCGCCGACATCTCCGCCGACCTGATTGCGGCCTCACGCGCGGCGCAACGGCGGGTGACCGCACCGGCCGCTGTCGTTGAGCCCGCCAGGGTCGAGGCGACGTCACAGCCCCTGCCCGCAGCGGCGGCTTCGCCGAGCCTGGAAGAGATACTAGGTCAGCTCGGTGGGCCCGACCTGGCACCGGCGGTCCACGTCGAGCCGGTGGCGGCCGGCCCTGTGATCGAGGTCGCTCCGACCGATGTCGAGGACCAGGATGCGGATAGGCCTCTACGGGTGCTGGTGGTCGACGACCACGACATCAATCGCCGCGCGGTAGAGCTGATCCTGACGCCGCTGGGCTGTGATATCGCCACGGCGGCGGATGGGATGGCGGCGTTGAGGATTTGCGAGGTCGATGCCTTCGACGTCATCTTCATGGACGTGCGGATGCCCGAGCTGGACGGCCGCGAAACGACGCGGCGACTGCGCGCGGGTGGCGGGATCAATGCCGACGTGCCCGTGATCGCGGTCACCGCCGACACCAGTCCCGACGATGTCGCCGCCTGTATGGCGGCCGGCATGACCTATTTCGTCTCCAAGCCCCTGACCCCGCCCGCCCTGCTCGGTGCCCTGCAAAAGGTGCTGTCGGCCGGGGCGGATCAGGACGATGCCGTGGAGACGGTGGCGGCCTGAGGGTTGTGGGCGTGGGCGGCAGATTGCTCCCGTCCGACACCGTGTCGCCCCCTCCGTCTCCTCGCCAAGAGGCTCGGATCCTCCTCCCCATCGCTGCGCGACAGGGAGGAGAACGCGCTCAAGTAGCGAGGCTCCGCGAGCCGAGCGTTAGCGCGGCGGCGAAGCCGCCCCAGACTAGAGCTGCGCCAGCAGGTGCTCGGCGGCGGAGACCTTGAACTCGCCGCCCTGTTCGATGTTCAGCTCGGTGACGACGCCGTCCTTGACCAGCATCGAGTAACGCTGCGAGCGCTCGCCCATGCCGAAGCCGCGCGCGTCCAGCGTCAGACCCACCGCGCGGGTGAAGTCGCCCGAACCGTCGGCCAGCATCAGGATGTCCTCGGCACCGTCGGTGGCCTTGGCCCAGGCACCCATGACGAAGGGATCGTTGACCGACAGGCAGGCGATGGTGTCCACGCCCTTCGCCTTGAAGTCCGCGCCGTTGTCGACATAGCCGGGCAGGTGGCGGGCCGAGCAGGTCGGGGTGAAGGCGCCGGGGACGGCGAACAGGGCGACGGTCTTGCCCTTGAAGATCTCGTCGGTGGTGATCGGCTTGGGGCCTTCCGCCGTGGGGGTGCCGAGGGTGGCGGTGGGGATCTTGTCGCCGATCTGGATGGTCATGGAAGGCTCCGGGAGCTGTGGGGTTGGGTCGTGGACCGCAGATAGGCGTGCCGGATGCCGCCGCCAAGCCCGCAAGGGCGTCATGACGCCTTGCGAAAGTCGAGGTGGGCGCCGATCATACGGTCATGGCTGAATTCGACTCGCTCGTGGGACGGCTGCTGGTGGCGATGCCCGGCATCGGCGATCCGCGTTTCGAGCACGCGGTGATCCTGGTGTGCGTGCATGAGCCGGGCCATGCGATGGGGCTGAGGCTCGACCGACCTGCACCGATGGTGGACCTGAAATCCGTGCTCTCGAAACTGCAGATTCCGGCACCCGACAGCGCGTCGGGCCGCCCGGTCCTGGTCGGAGGGCCGGTGGACAAGGAACGCGGCTTCGTCCTGCACACCGACGACTGGATGAACCGGGACACCAGCGTGCCCTTCGTCGACGGCCTGGCCATGACCGGGACCCGGGACGCGCTTCTGGCCATGACCGACGTGGCGGGACCGAAGCGTTCGACCCTGCTGCTGGGCTATGCCGGCTGGGGCGAGGGCCAGCTGGAGGGCGAGCTGGGCGAGAACGTCTGGCTGACCGCCGACGCCGACATGGACGTCATCTTCGACGCCGACCACGAGACCAAGTGGGCACGCGCGCTCGCCGGGCTGGGCGTCGATGCCGGCATGCTGTCGGGGCAGGCGGGGCGGGCCTAGGCCTTCGGCTTGCGCGGCCGGGTCGCCTTGGCGATAGCGTCGACGACCTTGGTCTTGAGGCTGCGTTTGACGGCGGCGACGGGCGTCTTGACCACGGTGGGGGATTTGCGCGGCGCATAGAGGCTGGCGCGGTCGAGCGGCAGGCCGGACGGGCCGGGGCGGCGTTTCTGGGCCACGGTCTGATAGACCAGCACCGATCCGCGCTCGAAGCTCTTCTTGAACAGGGCGAAATAGATCAGCCACAGCCGGGTGCGGGCCTCGCCGACCATGGCATAGGCGTCCTCGCGACGGGCGTAGAGCCGGTCTTCCCAGTGTTTCAGCGTCAGTTCGAAATGCTCGCGCATGTCTTCGACGTCCAGGGTCTCGAAACCGAGACGGCCCAGGTTGGTCACTGTCATGCCGATGGTGTCCAGCTCGCCGCCGGGGAAGATGAAGCGGGTGATGACCTTGGTGGTGTTCGTGGCCTTGATCGGGTTCAGCCCGCCGCGCCGCACCGAGGCCTGGTGGAAATACAGGCCGCGCGGTTTCAGCAGCCGCTTCATCTCGAGGAAGTGGCGCTCGTGGTTGGCGAAGCCGACGTGTTCGAACATCTCGACCTGGCTGATGGCGTCGTATTCGCCGACGACATCGCGGTAGTCCTTCAGCTCCAGCGTGATCTTGTCCGACAGACCCTCGCGCTCAACCTTGGCGCGGCCGTAGTCGAGCTGGGCCTGCGACAGGGTCACGCCGTGGACGGTGACGCCGTAGTTCTTGGCCGCCCAGCACGACAGGCCGGCCCAGCCGCAGCCGACGTCGAGCAGTTTCTGGCCGGGCTGGAGACGGAGCTTCCGACAAATCCGGTCCAGCTTCTCTTCCTGGGCGGCTTCCAGCGTGGCGTCGTGGTCGGTGAAATAGGCGCTGGAGTAGACCATCTCCGGATCCAGGAAGATGGCGTAGAAGTCATTGCCGACGTCATAGTGGAACTGGATGAAGTCCTTGTCGCTGCGGCCCGACTTGTCGGCGCCGATGCCGTCGTTGCCGGTCTTGTCCCACTCGGGCAGCTGGGTCGCGCCCGCGTCCGAGCCGTCGAACAGGAAGGGCAGGGCGGCCTTGGCGATCAGTCCCTTGTCGGCGCGCTTGGCCAGGTGGATGGCCCGGCCGTGGTCCCAGCGGTCGGCGGCGTCGAGCGGCGATCCGCCCTCGATCCGCATGTCGCCGGTGGCGAACATCTCGAACAGGGTCATCAGGCCGGGCTTGAGCATCAGACGGCGCACGGCGCTGGGCCGGGCGATCACGATCTGGATGTCGTCGCGGGCATTGGGGCCCAGCGGCAGGACCTCGCCGTTCCACAGGCGCAACGACAGATCGGCCTGAAGCAGGTCGGCGACATGGGCCGTGATACGTCGCGCGGCGACCAGTCTCTTGTCGGTATCGGGGGTCATGCTGATATCTCTATGGCCTGACTGCTCTTTGCACGGTGGAGCGCGGACGGGCTAGAGAGTCGTGTCATTTCAGGCGGGGAGGCTGTTTTCGGGCCACGCCCCGGGCCTTTTGCGTTGACTCGTCGGGGTCGGTCCGTATATGTCGCCGCTCTTCGCCCGCGGGGTCACCCGGCGGGCGCTATCTTTTTTGCGTTACGCTGAGGCTCAACATGTACGCGGTGATCAAAACCGGCGGCAAGCAGTACCGGGTCCAACCGGGCGACACGATCGTTGTCGAAAAGCTTGACGGCGATGCTGGCCAGGAACTGAAGTTCGACAGCGTCCTGATGCTGGGCGGCGACAACGGCGTGACGCTGGGCGCTCCGATGATCGACGGTGCCTTCGTCGGCGCGACCCTGATCGAGACCCGCAAGGGTGAGAAGATCAAGATCTTCAAGAAGACCCGTCGTCAGGGCTATCGCCGCACCAACGGCCACCGCCAGATGGAATCGGTCCTGCGCATCACCGGCATCGACGGCGCCGGCGAAACC
>NZ_JBIIAY010000122.1:0-9000 GCF_044239655.1 Brevundimonas sp. | reverse complement strand
GTTGAAACTCCACGACCTGATCACACAGGCCCGGGACAAGGCTCGCGCTCGCCTGACCGAGGCCAATCTCGGCGTCGACCTGTCGCCCGACGAGTTCGAAGCCACGGCTCACAAGGTCGCTATCGCCGCGCTGAAATTCGCCGACCTGTCGAACAGCCGCACCACCAGCTACGTCTTCGACCTCGATCGATTCATGAGCTTCGAGGGCAAGACCGGGCCGTACCTGTTGTACCAGGTCGTCCGCATCCGCTCCCTGCTGCGCCGTGCCGCGGAACAGGGCGCGGGACTGTCGCCGATCGCCATCGCCGAACCGGCCGAACGCGACCTGGCCCTGACCCTGGACGCCTTCGATCAGGCGGTGTCGGACGCCTACGACAAGCGGATGCCGCACCTGATCGCCGAACACGCCTACCGGCTGGCCCAGAGTTTCTCGAAATTCTACGCCGCCTGCCCGGTACTGATCGCGCCCGATGAGGCGACGCGCGGCTCGCGCCTGGCCCTGTCGAAGGCGGCGCTGGATCAACTGGTGCTGGCGCTGGACGTGCTGGGGATCGAGACGCCGGAGCGGATGTAGCGGCTAGTTCTTGTTCCGATCCTCTGGCAAGTATCGGTCATGCCAGCAGACATCGACATACCCGATATCGAAGACGACCTGATGCGGCGTCTGGAGCTCAGAGCTGCAATGAACGGACGTTCGGTCGAAGACGAAGCTCGTGCGATCTTGGTCGCGGCGGCTCTTGACGGCCTCCAGCCCATCTCGACAGGGGCGCATGAATGACCCTCGACACCTTCATCGCCGGCCTGCCCAAGGCCGAACTGCACCTGCATATCGAGGGCAGTCTCGAGCCCGAGCTCATGTTCGCCCTGGCCGAGCGAAACAAGGTCGCTATCCCGTTCGACAGTGTCGAGGCAGTGCGTGCCGCCTACGACTTCTCGAACCTCCAGGACTTTCTCGACATCTATTACGCCGGGGCCAATGTCCTGCTGACCGAGCAGGACTTCCACGACCTGGCCTATGCCTATTTCCAGCGGGCGGCCGCCGACACCGTGCGCCACGCCGAAATCTTCTTCGACCCCCAGACCCACACCGATCGGGGCATCCCGTTCCAGGTCGTCGCCGACGGTCTGTTGTCCGGCATGAAGGCGGCCGAGACGGAGCTGGGCGTCAGTTCGCAGCTGATCCTTTGCTTCCTGCGTCACCTCGACGAGGATGCCGCCTTCACAACCTTGCGGCACGCTGAACCGTGGCTGGACCGGATCCGCGGTGTCGGGCTGGATTCGTCCGAGGTCGGCCACCCACCGTCCAAGTTCCAGAAGGTTTTCGCCGCCGCCGGCTCCATGGGGCTGAAGCGCGTCGCCCATGCGGGGGAGGAGGGGCCGCCGGCCTATGTCTGGGAGGCGCTGGACCTGTTGAAGATCGACCGGATGGACCACGGCAATCGCTCGATGGAGGATCCGGCCCTGGTCGAGCGATTGGCGAAATCCGGCATGACCCTGACGGTCTGCCCCCTGTCGAACCACAAGCTTTGCGTCGTCGATGACCTGAAGGACCACCCGGTGCCGGAGATGCTGCGTCAGGGTCTGCACGTCACGATCAACTCGGACGACCCGGCCTATTTCGGCGGCTATGTGAACGAGAACTATCGACAGCTGGCCCAGGCCGTCGGCCTGACGCGCGAGCAAGTCACCCTGCTCGCGCGCAACAGTTTCGAGGGCGCGTTCCTGACCTCGGCGGAGAAGGCGGCGTACGTCGACGAGGTCGAGGCCTACGCCGCCCTCTGATCGCCGTCAGATCGGCAGGATCGCCGTGCCGAACGCCCGCTTCAGCTCGTGGGCCGCGAACTGCTGGGCCACGGCCGCGTCCGGCACCACCAGCCCCATGCCGAAGAACTCGTGCGTCGAACCGTTGAAGGTCTTGGACCGGGTATCGATACCAGCGGCTTCCAGCAGTTCGGCCAGTTTCTCGCCCTCGGTCCGCAGGGGGTCGATCTCGGCGGTGATGACCGTGGACGACGGCAGGCCCCGCAGGTCGGCATTGCCGACGACATTGACGCGCGGGTCGATCAGGTCGGACGGGTCAGCGAAGATCTGTTTCACGAACCATTCGATCATCGGCTTGTTCAACGGCTTGGCCGTGGCGTTCTCGCGGTAGCTTTCGTTGTCGAGGTCGGTGCCGACCAGCGGATAGACCAGCACCTGGTGCATCGGCGCTTGCAGCCCCTGATCGCGCGCCGCGATTGAGACATTGATGGCCAGATTGCCGCCCGCGCTCTCGCCCATCACCGCGATCCTGCGGGGATCGCCGCCGATCGACTGGGCATTGGCGACGGCCCATTTCCATGCGGCGACCGCGTCCTCATGCGCCGCCGGGAATTTGTTCTCGGGGGCCTGGCGATAGTGGACCGACAGCACCACCACGTCGGCAAACCGTGACACCCCGCGCGGCCCGCCGTCGTAGACGTCCAGATCGGCGATGACGAAACCGCCGCCATGGAAATAGACGACCAGCGGCTTGAGGTCGTCGCTGTCGGGATCGGGGCTGTAGACGCGGGCTTTCAGTGGGCCCGCCGCCCCGTCGATCACGATGTCGCGGGTCTGGACGCCCATCGTCGGGTTCTCGTCCTTGACGGTGTCATGCAGGATTTTCTTCACCGCATCGGTGGGCGTCGGCTGCAGCCGCGCCTCCTGTGCCGTCAGGGTCTCGATCGGCTTGCCGCCCAGCCCGGCCAGGGTGTCCAGCACCTTGCCCATGGCCATGTCGGGCTTGGCCGGTGTGTCGCGCGGCGTTTCGTCCTTGCCGAGAATTTTATCGAGGATGGACATGGGCTTCTCTTGAATCTGGAGGGTGGGATGCTCGGTAAATCCCGCTCTCCGGCCATTGTTCCTCCGCCCAAGCTTGACTTGCCGCGTGAGTCGAGGCCTACGTCACTTCGCTCTCGCGGGAGAGATCGGCGGCTTACGACAGCCGCCGGAGCCGAAGGCGCAACCGCCCCGGAAACGCTCAGGCAAACGGACCGCGAGGACATTCGGACGCTGGAAAGTCGATCCCCGGATCGCGCCGACGGAGCAAGCTTGTCATCCCGGACGGCCTCGGCCGAGCCGGGACGAGCGGAATCTCTCAGGCTTCACAGACAGCGGGGGCGCGAGGACGGCGGAGCTTTCCGCCTCAAGACGCGACTCTGAAAGGCCGGATGACATGACCGAAACTCTGAAGACCACGCCCCTGAACGCCGCGCACCGCGCGCTGGGGGCCCGCATGGTCGGCTTCGGCGGCTATGACATGCCGGTCCAGTACGAGGGGGTCCTGGCCGAACACCGCTGGACCCGCGAACACGCCGGCCTGTTCGACGTCAGCCACATGGGCCAGTGCAAGATCACCGGCGCCGACGCCATCAGCCAGTTCGAGCGGTTCGTGCCCGGCGACTACGCGGTCCTGAAGGCGGGCAAGCAGAAATACTCCCTGCTGCTGAACGAAAGCGGCGGCATCATCGACGACCTGATGGCCGGAAAGCCCGACCACGACGGCCTGTTCGTCGTCGTCAACGCCGGCAACAAGGACGAGGATTTCGCCTTCTGGTCTGAACACCTGACCGGCGACGCCACCCTGACCGTGCTCGCCGACCGCAGCCTGATCGCCATCCAGGGACCGGAAGCCGCCGAGGTCATGGTCGCGCACGAGCCGGTGCTGGCCGAGATGGCCTTCATGGACTCCGCCCGGCTGATGCTGTTCGGCGTCGACTGCTACGTCTCCCGCTCGGGCTACACCGGTGAGGACGGCTACGAGATTTCCGTGCCGAACGCCGACGCCGAACGCATCTGGAACACCATCCTTCAGGACGCCCGCGTCAAGCCGATCGGTCTGGGTGCCCGCGACAGCCTGCGGCTTGAGGCCGGCCTGCCGCTGCATGGCCACGACATCGATCCGACCACCTCGCCGGTCGAGGGGGCCCTGACCTTCGCCCTGTCGAAATCGCGCAAGGAGGCGGCCAACTTCAACGGCGCCGATCGCATCCTGAAGGAATTGGCCGACGGTCCGAGCCGCGTCCGTGTCGCCCTCAGCGTCAAGGAAGGCGCTCCCGCTCGCGAAGGCGCAGAGATCGCCGATGCGGACGGAAACGTCATTGGCAAGGTCACCTCGGGCGGCCCCTCGCCGACGCTCGGCCGCAACATCGCCATGGGCTATGTCCCGCCGAAATACGCCGATCTGGGCACCGACCTGAAGGTCATCGTGCGCGGCAAGCCCGCCGCCGCCGAGGTCGTCCCCATGCCCTTCGTCGCCACCCGCTATCACCGCAAACCCAAAGCCTAGAGATCAGCCATGAAGTTCACCAAGGATCACGAGTGGGTCAGCCTGGACGGCGACGTCGCCACCGTCGGCATCTCCAAACACGCCGCCGATGCGCTCGGTGACGTGGTGTTCGTGGAAGTCCCCGAGGTCGGCAAGACCGTGACCAAGGGCGACAGCTTCGCCGTCGTCGAGAGCGTCAAGGCCGCCTCCGACGTCTATGCCCCCGTCTCCGGCGAGGTGGTCGAGGCGAATGATGCCCTGGGCACGGCTCCGGAAACCGTGAATGCCGATCCCGTCGGTGCCGGCTGGTTCGCGAAGATCAAGGTTTCCGACGCCTCCGCGCTCGACGCCCTGATGGATCAGGCCGCCTACGACGAATACCTGACCACCCTCTGATTGATAGTCAGAGGCTCTTCCCGGCTCCCCACGGAAAGCTTTACGCATGCGCTACCTCCCCCTGACCCCCGACGACCGCACGGCGATGCTGTCCGCCATCGGCGTGAGCTCGATCGACGACCTGTTCGTCGACGTGCCCGGCCCGGCCCAGCGCGACGGCTTCGTCGATCTGCCGCGCGTGGCGGGCGAGCTCGAGGTCGAGCGGGCCCTGTCGAAGATGGCGGGTCGCAATGTCTCGGCGGGATCGGTGCCCTTCTTCTGCGGGGCCGGTGCCTACAAGCACCATGTCCCGGCGACCGTGGACCACGTCATCCAGCGCTCGGAGTTCCTGACCAGCTACACCCCCTACCAGCCCGAAATTGCGCAAGGGACCCTGCAATACCTGTACGAGTTCCAGACCCAGGTCGCGAACCTGACCGGGATGCCGGTCGCCAATGCCAGCCTCTATGACGGCTCGACCGCCATGGCCGAGGGCGTGCTGATGGCGACGCGGGTGACGCGCCGGAACAAGGCGATCATCTCGGGCGGAGTCCATCCCCACTATGTCCGGGCCACCGAGACCGTGGTCCACGCGGTCGGCGTCGAGACCCAGGCCCTGACCGCTGCGATCGACGCCGAGGCGGCCGTCATCGACGCCATCGACAAGGACACGGCCTGCGTCGTCGTCCAGACCCCCAACGTCTTCGGCACCGCCACCGACGTCACGAAGATCGCCGAGGCCGCCCACGCCGCCGGTGCCCTGCTGATCGTCGTGGTCACCGAGGCCGTCTCGATGGGCCTGCTGAAATCGCCGGGCGAGATGGGGGCCGACATCGTCGCCGCCGAGGGTCAGTCGATCGGCAACGCCCTCAATTTCGGCGGCCCTTACGTCGGCCTGTTCGCCTGCCGCGAAAAGCTGGTCCGCCAGATGCCCGGCCGCCTGACCGGCGAGACGGTGGACGCCGACGGCACGCGCGGTTTCGTCCTGACCCTGTCGACCCGCGAGCAGCACATCCGCCGCGACAAGGCGACCTCGAACATCTGTACCAACTCCGGCCTCTGCACCCTGGCCTTCACGATCCACATGAGCCTGCTGGGCGAGACGGGCCTGCGCAAACTGGCCCTGCTGAACCACGAGAAGGCTCTGGCCACCCGCGATGCCCTGGCCGCCATCCCCGGCGTCGAGATCCTGACCCCGCGCTTCTTCAACGAGTTCGCGGTGCGCCTGCCGAAGAACGCGGCCGAGGTGGTTTCGACCTTGGCCGACCACCACGTGCTGGCGGGCGTGCCCTACAGCCGCCTCGCGCCCGACGCCGGCATGGACGACGTCCTGCTGGTCGCCGCCACCGAGACGACGATGGACGTCGACATCCAGATCCTCGCCAAATCGCTGACCAAGGTCCTGGGAGCCTGACCATGAGCACCATGAACACCGTCGGCCGTCCGACCGCCCCGAACGCCGTCCAGTCCAAGCCCGCCACCCTGACCGGCGCGCGTGGCCTGTTGCAGGACGAGCATCTGATCTTCGAGAGCGATGGCTGGGGCAAGACCGGCGTCGATCTGCCGGAACCCACAACGGACGGTTCTGATCTGGGCGACCTGGTCCGCAAGGATCCGATCGGCCTGCCGGGCCTGTCGGAGCCAGAGACGATGCGTCACTACGTCCGGCTGAGCCAGAAGAACCACGCCATCGACCTGGCCATATATCCGCTGGGCTCGTGTACGATGAAGCACAATCCGCGCCTGAACGAGAAGATGGCGCGCCTGCCGGGCTTCTCGGACATCCACCCCTTGCAGCCGATCTCGACGGTGCAGGGCGCGCTGGAGCTGATGGATACCCTGTCGCACTGGCTGAAGACCCTGACCGGGATGCCGGCCGTCGCCCTGTCGCCCAAGGCCGGGGCCCACGGTGAACTGTGCGGCCTGATGGCCATCCGCGCGGCGCACGAAGCATCCGGCGAACACGTGAAGCGCCGCAAGGTGCTGGTGCCGACCTCCGCCCACGGCACCAACCCGGCCACCGCCGCCTTCGTCGGCTATACGGTCGTGGAGGTCGCCCAGACGGACGACGGCCGCGTCGATGTCGCCGACCTCGCGTCCAAGCTCGGCGATGACGTCGCCGCCATCATGGTGACCAACCCCAACACCTGCGGCCTGTTCGAGCGGGACATCCTGGAGATCAGCCGCCTGACGCATGAGGCAGGCGCCTATTTCTACTGCGACGGTGCCAACTTCAACGCCATCGTCGGCCGGGTCCGCCCCGGCGATCTCGGCGTCGACGCCATGCACATCAACCTGCACAAGACCTTCTCGACGCCCCACGGCGGTGGCGGTCCGGGCGCGGGCCCGGTGGTGCTGTCGGCGGCGCTCGCCCCCTTCGCTCCCGCCCCCTGGGTCGTTCACGACGACAACGGCTACAGCCTGATCGAGCGGGAGGAGGGCGATGCGGCCCAGGCCTTCGGTCGCCTGTGCGCCTTCCAGGGCCAGATGGGCATGTACACCCGCGCCCTCAGCTACATGATGAGCCACGGCTCGGACGGCCTGCGCCAGGTGGCCGAGGACGCTGTGCTGAACGCCAACTACATCAAGGCCCGCCTGTCGGACCTGATGAGCCCGGCCTTCCCCGACGGTCCCTGCATGCACGAGGCCCTGTTCGACGACGAATGGCTGAAGGGCACGGACATCACCACGCTCGACTTCGCCAAGGCGATGATCGACGAGGGCTTCCACCCGATGACCATGTATTTCCCCCTGGTCGTCCACGGGGCCATGCTGATCGAGCCGACCGAGACCGAGTCGAAACAGGAGCTGGATCGCTTCATCCACGCCATGCGTGCCCTGGCCGGCGCGGCCAAGGCCGGCGACGTCGACCGCTTCAAGGGTGCCCCCTTCCACGCCCCGCTGAAGCGCCTGGACGAAACCCGCGCCGCCCGCTCGCCGGTCCTGCGCTGGACCGCGCCGCAAGGGACCAATATCGCGGCGGAGTAGGGCAGACTGGACATCGGCCGCCATTCGCGAGACGTTCAGACCATGCAGGTCGATGTTGAGCAGGAAGAAGACGGGCGCTGGATCGCTGAAGTTGAGGCGGTTCCGGGTGCGTTGGCCTATGGCTCCACGCGCGGCGAGGCCATTGCCAGGGTCGAGGCATTGGTTTTGCGCGCCTTGGCGGATCGGCTCGAGAATGGCGAACCGGCCCCCGAACTCGGCGGCTTCTTCGCCGCAGCATGAGCCAGTGGCCCAGCGCAAAGGCGCGTCGAGTTCTTGCGGCGCTGAAGCGCCTGGGGTGGGCCGAGAAGCGCAGGACTGGATCGCACCGAACCCTGTCACGCCTCGGATGGGCCGACGTGATCTTCGCCTTTCACGACGATGATGAGATCGGCCCACGGATGATGGCCCGGATCGCCAAGACCACGGGACTGACACCTGGCGATCTTTGACCTTGCGGTGGGGACAGGGGGCACCGACATCGTGGGTATGCCCACCTTCACCGTTCGCGACATCCCAGACCTCTCCGGCAAGCTGGCGGTCGTCACCGGCGCGACCGGCGGGCTGGGGCTGGAGACGGCGCTGGGCCTCGCCGGTGCAGGGGCCGAGGTCGTGTTGGTGGGCCGCAATCCGGCCAAGGGCAGGGATGCCGCCGCCCTGATCCGGGATCGTCATCCGGCGGCCAGGGTCTGGTTCGAGCAGGTCGATCTGGCCAGTCTGGATTCGATCAAGGAGTTCGCCGATGAGATGCTGGCCGAGGGTCGGCCGATCGACATCCTGGTCAACAACGCCGGCGTCATGGCCCTGCCGAAGCGCCAGACCACGGCGGACGGGTTCGAGATGCAGTTCGGGACCAACTACCTGTCCCATTTTGCCCTGACGGCGCAGCTGCTGCCCTTGCTGAGGGCCGGGCAGGCGAGGGTGGTCCAACTGGCCAGCATCGCTCACAAGGGCGGGGCGATCCGTCTCGACGACCTCAACCATGAAGCCGGCTACAGGCCCTGGCCCGTCTATCAGCAGTCCAAGCTGGCCATGCTGATGTTCGCCATCGAACTGCAAGGGCGCAGCGACGCCAATGGCTGGGGTCTGACCAGTGTGGCCGCCCACCCGGGCTATGCCCGCACCGACCTGATCGCAAATGGACCCATGGTCGACAGCGGTCTTGCCCTGGAAGGGTTCAGGCGGCTGTTCCGGCCCCTGATCGAGCCCCTGGTCAGCCATGATGCTTCCGCAGGGGCCCTGCCGATCCTGATGGCGGCGACCCAGCCGAACGTGACGCCCGGCGGCTACTATGGCCCTCAGGGCTGGCAGGACCTGAAAGGGCCGCCCGGTCCGGCCCGGATCAGCCCGCA
>NZ_JBIIAY010000230.1:0-9009 GCF_044239655.1 Brevundimonas sp. | reverse complement strand
GGAGTATCACATTTTGAGCGTGTTTATAAATTCCCAAAAGGATTAAATAAAGATACTGACCAAACTTATAAAGACATTAAATCATATTTTGAAAAATATGAAGATGCTAAGTCTTATACTAAAATGAAGGTGAATGACCTGCCATCTAATTTAAATAGCAGAGGGCCAAATGAATAGTTTTGTTGATGTTATTTTAAATAAACATGCAGAGGCTATGCAAGCTTATCGTGATATGGAAAATCGCGTAAGAAGCGAAACAGAATTGCCAGTAGAATTTGTTAAACAAGTTGGCACTAAGATTAATGAATCTGGCAAAGAATACCAAAATACAATTAAAGATATGCCTGTTGGAGAAGCGTTGTTAAAAACAATAGAGGCTGGCGGCAAAGGATTAGTTGAAGGGTACGTTGGTGGTGGCGGTGAGCTTGAAAAGCTTATAAAAGGAATTGGCGCTGTTATTAACACTCCACAAGGAAAATCAAAGTTAGACGCATTACTACAAGAGTTTGAGGCTGATTCATCAAAATTTAATCCTGATACTCAAAGAGCAGAAGAAATAGTATCTAAAGTTGCTGGTAAATCTCCAGAAGGATTTGAATTTGTTGAGGGCGGAACTCAATTACTTGGCCCAGTGGGAATATTGCATGCTGGCAGTAAGGCTGTAAAAGTTGCCGCTAAAGGAATTAAAAAGATGACAAAGGCGAATAAATAATGGCTAGTTTAAAAGGCGTTGCTGAGGCTATCAAAGCATCAAGAAGTGTAGTTAAAGGCAAAGTAGATAAAATAGTTGAGCCTATTAAAAAGCTCGATGAAAAGATAATGGAAGCTCCAGCATTTAAAACGCCAGTGCTACAAACTATTGAGCAACGTAAATATCAAAAGCCAATTGTCCCTAAAAAACAAGAGGTACAACAAGCCGTAGAAACAACAGATGTTGCTGCTGATGTTAAGACTGCTGATGATATTAATAGCACTGCTGTCACATTTGATGAGCCGTCTCCAGTAAGCATTACTGATGAAACTGTTGTTCCTGTAGATAATGTTAATGAGGCAATGCCAATTGAGACTGCGCCTATTGATGACGTAATCAAGCAAACGCAAGAACCTCCAGTTCAACAATTAGAACAACCAGTACAGCAACCTGTGCAAGATGTTGAGCAAATGATGGCGCAAGAGCCTGTGATTACTCCACAACAACTTGGCGAACAAATTAAATCATCAGAAGAATACATTGCAAATATTAGAGCAGAAGAAGCATCGAGATTAGCTAATGCGACATCTGATGCTGAACGCAGTATTATTAAGTCTCAAACAAAAGCAAAATTAATATCTCCACAAGAAGTGTTCAATCTTTCAAGCAGTGGCGATTTAGCTCCAGCGCTTAAAGCTATTGGAGACTTAGCAGGCATCGAAACAAAACGCGTTAGCTTTACTGATGCAGCTAAAGAGTTTGAACGTCAAGGGTTTGATAAAGAGTTTATTGATGACTTGCTAGGTGGAAAACTTGGTATTTCTTATGAGAACTCATTGCAAGTAAATATGGCTGCTGAATGGAGCAAGTCAGTTCTTGACGACATTGGTCGTAAAGCATTAGCTAATCAAGCTACTGATACTGAATTATATGACGCTGTAAAGACTATCTCTTTTAATAGCTTATTGATGAGAAGCGTTAAAGGCTATCAAACTAATACTGCTCAAGCATTTGGTGCGTTAGGATATAAACCAGTAATGGGCGAGGCATTTGAATCAATCTTGCCAGGATTTAAAAATAAAGATGATTTGTTGGCTTTCTTTAAGAAGCGTCAAGATGTAATGGCAAATTCAGATTTAGATGAAGCCGCTAGAAATAAAGTATTGATGAAAATGAATGATGCTGCAACAACAGATTCATGGATGACCCGTGGTGTTACTGCTTATCTAAGCGGCACAATCTCTGGATTTGGAACGCTTGCGCGCGTAGTTGGGGGTGACTTACCTCGTATTGGATTGCGCCCTGCTAATACATTAGGAGCGTCATTTTGGGGGGCGGCAAGAAACACAGACTTGTTTAATGGAAAACTTAATTTAGGTTCATCTAATAGACGCTATGCAACGGAAGCATTATCTCAAGTTGCTGCATTAGATGAGGGAATTAAGAATGGGTTGCAAGCTGCAATGTTTGCATGGAAAAATAAATATTCAGCATTAGATAATCTTTCTGGTCAAAGAACTGGTTTGACTGGTCGCCCTGATTTTTATGACATTGACCCAGATGCTACTCCATTATCTCAAATGTTTTTTAAATCAATGAACTTCCTTCACTCTTACGGAAGTCGCTCTGTAATGACAGTAAGTGAGTTTTCAAAAGGAATACATTATCAAATGGGGCTAGATGCACTTGCAACTCGCAAAGGCATTGAGGCTAGAGATTTTGCTAGTTCATTTGGAAAGTCAGAAGATGAGCAATGGGCTGCATATCAAGCGGCAGCTAGAGATGTATATGTAAATCCTCCAGATGATGTATTACAAGAAGCTAAGTATTGGACATTGGAAGCAAGACCAAAAGAAGGGACAATGCACAAATGGCTTGTTGATATGACTTCTAATAATGACACTTCTGGAATTGGTCATTTAATAAGGTTGAAGTTTCCATTTATGGCAACAACAACAAATGACATGATTCAAACATTGGAGCATACCCCATTAGGTGCAGCATGGATGGCAGCAAAAGGAACTGCTGCTACTGTTATGGAAACTCCAGGTAAATGGCATGAAGTAACAAAGAAGATTCAAGATATTGGTCGTAAGATGAACGAGGATATTAAATCTGGCGATTATCTTAAACGTGATATGGCATTAGCAAAGCTTACAACTGGCGCTGGCATTATGACATATATGACTACTTTAGCTGCTGATGGAAAAATTACTGGTGCTGGCCCTAGAGATAAAGCTGAGAGAGAAATTTGGCTGTCACAAGGCGCATTGCCATTTGCATTTGTTATTGATGCAGAAGGCCAAACAGAAGGGCAAACAGAAGCACAACGTTTATCTGGCGCAGAAGCAATGTATGGAAAATCTTTTAAATATTCATTGGGAAGTGGAAATTACAAAGGTAAAATATTTGCTTCATATAATGGTATGAGTACCTTTGCAGCGCTTGCTGGCATCAGTGCAACAATGTATGAATCATCAAGATATTTAGAGCCTAATGATTACTCTGGAATGTTTGGTGCAGCCGTTGTTGGCATGTCAGAATATTTGATGGACTATCAGATGCTTACTGGCTTATCTGATATTATCAGAGGCATAGATGAAATTAACAGAAGCCCAGAAAAAGGCACAGTTAATGCAGTTAATAAAACATCAAAATGGCTATCTCAAGTTGCGGTAGATTTCTACGCTCCAGCTAGTGGCGCAAGAAAGATGTTTGTAAAAGATTGGGATTACAATAAAGAGGAATTCCCTATTGACCCTGATATGCCACCTGGCTTGGCTGGATTAATGGCTGGATGGAATCAAGCAATGCGTGGTTTATATTTATCAGAAGGTTTAAATAAAGTAGATATATGGGGACGTGATTTAACTTATGACACATCTTCTGTATTGCAAACAACATTTGGCAAGAATGATAAAGCAGAGCAAATTAGATTGTTAAGTGGCGCATCTACAAGAATGCCAGAAAGAAATATTCAAGGTTCTTTTGATATTGATGTTGGTGATGAGATTAGAACTGTTCCATACAGTGTTCCATTGTCAGATAAAGAATACAAGGCTATTATTAAACTTGCTAGTCTGCCAATTGCTGATGGTGGATTTGGTATGCGTGACGCAATCTTAGAGTTGGAGTATGATAACAACTTTATTAATGGTCATCCTGATGATAGAAAAGCGCATGTAGAAAGCATAATGTCATCTGCATTTAAATCAGCGCGTGATACCGTACTGGAAAATCCAGAAGATAAATATTATGGGAACGCTAAAATTGAAAGAATGGTAAAAGAATCTCATGCTACATTAAAAGCAAGAGCTGATGCAAAAGCGCAAGAAAATAGAAAATTAATGATGAGAAGGGCAAGGGACTAAGACATGGCAGATTATCCAATAAGTAACGTAGCAAGACGTATTGTCTACACAGGCTCTGCTGGTGTTGGCCCTTACGCTTTTAATTTTGAAGTATTAACTAACACAGACATTAAAGTATACAAGAATGATGTGTTGCTGACATTGACTACTGATTACACAGTATCAATCAGTTCCACACTAGGCACAGGTTCGGTAACATTAGTATCTGCGGCTACTGGCTCAGACCGTATTACTATTGTTGGCGCTAGACCTGTAGAGCGTACCACAGACTTTACGACTGGTGGCGATTTCTTTGCTAACACAGTCAATGATGAGTTAGATTCACAAACTATTTTAGTGCAACAAGTAGCTGAAACAGCAGAGCGTTCTATTAAGGCTCCTGTTACAGACCCTACTAACATTAACATGGTGTTGCCAATTAACACGGTTCGTGCTGGTAAAACATTAGCGTTTGATGCTAGTGGTAATCCTGTAGCTGGAGACCCTATTGGTAACTGGCGTGGCAATTGGGCTAGTGGCACAACGTATGCTAACCGAGACATTGTTAAAGATACAACTAATGACAATATTTATTTAGTAACTACAGCTCATACTTCTAGTGGCTCATTGCCGATTAGTACAAATGCTGATAGTGCTAAATGGGCTTTAGTTATAGATGCCGCTGCTGCTGGTGAAGCTCGTATTGCTGCCGAAGCTGCACAAGCTGCTGCTGAGTTAGCTGAAACAAATGCTGAGACTGCTGAGACTAATGCTGAAACAGCCGAGACCAATGCTGAGACTGCTGCAACTAATGCAGCTTCTAGCGCAAGTGCTGCATCATCTAGCGCAAGCGCTGCATCATCTAGTGCTTCTAGTGCTTCAAGCTCTGCAAGTGCTGCATCTACATCAGCTACTAACGCTGCTTCTAGTGCATCTGCCGCTTCTACTTCCGCTTCTAATGCAAGTAGCTCTGCAAGTTCTGCATCTAGTTCTGCAAGCACAGCAACAACACAAGCGACTAATGCGAGTAACAGTGCAAGTGCTGCAAGCACATCTGCAACCAACGCTTCTAACTCAGCATCTGCGGCAAGCACATCTGCTACTAATGCAGCATCATCTGCTAGTTCTGCTTCAACAAGTGCAACTAATGCAGCATCTGCTCAAACTGCCGCAGAAGCCGCAAGAGACCAAACATTAACAGCCTTTGATAACTTTGATGACCGTTACTTAGGGACTAAAACATCTGACCCGTCAGTAGATAATGATGGCAATGCCCTTCTTGGTGGGGCTTTATATTTTAATTCTACAGATGGCGTAATGAAAGTTTATACTGGCTCTGCATGGGTTGCTGCTTACGCTTCATTGTCTGGAGCATTAATTGCTAATAATAACTTATCTGATTTAAACAGTGCTTCTATTGCTAGAGATAATTTAGGCGTTGAAATTGGTGTTGATGTTCAAGCGTATGATGCAGACCTTGCTGATTTAGCTACAAATGGTGCTGGAACTGGAAATAGTCAATATGTAAAAAGAGATAGTTCTGCAAAAGTTCCAATTGGCTCTACATGGAAAGTTTATGAATCATCAGGAATTTTGTATTTTGAAGTAAGTGGTACAGCAAAAGCAAAATTAGATGGCTCTGGTAATTTAACAGTCGTTGGAAACGTAACAGCATACGGGACTATTTAATATGGCATTACCAACCTCAGGCTCACTAACATTAGCTGATATTCAAACTGAATTTGGTGGCACTAATCCAATTAGCCTTAGCGAGTATTACGCTGGAGGAGGGTTAGTTCCATCTGGAACTTCTGGAACTTATGGAGCAGTTCCAACAAGTGGTGCTATTTCAATTCAAAATTTTTATGGAACTACTAATCGTGTAGCTTTATCAGTGACCTACGCATCAAGTACTGCTAACGCTTCATTAAACCTATCTGGAATTAGTGGGTATATTTCAGGTAAATCTGATATTACAATTACAGTTAATTCAGGCGTATATCTATATGCAACATCAACTGGGAATGCTGGATTAGCTTTATCAGGTGGAACTACAGGCGATACGCTTACTATTGTTAATAATGGATTTATTATTGGTCAAGGCGGTAATGGATTTTCAAGCACATCTACCGCAGCTACATCAGGTGGCCCTGCCCTAAGTCTATCATTAAACGCAACTATTAATAACACCAACGGTTCTGCCTATATTGCTGGTGGCGGTGGTGGCGGTGGTAATGGCACTAACTATGAAGGTGGCGGTGGCGGTGGCGCTGGCGGTGGTAACGGAGGAACTGGTTTTTCTGGACGTGCTGGCGGTAGCGGTGGCGGAGTAGGAAGTGCTGGTGCTACTGGTACGTCAAACACATCTGTTACTGGCGGCTCTGGTGGTGGCGCTGGCGGTGGCGGTGGCGGTCAATCTGGAAACGCTAAAGGCACAACTGTTTATGGCTCTGGCGGTGGTGGCGGTGGTCGCATATTACCAGGTTCTGGAGGTGCTGGTGGCGTTGCTAGTGCAGGGCCAACTAGGTCTAATGGAGGCGATGGCGGTTCATCTAATGCTGTTGGTGGAAATAAAACGAATGCTGGTGGTGGCGGTGGTGGCGGTGGCGGCTGGGGAGCTTCTGGTGGTAATGGCTCTGCTGGCAGTCCAGGGTCTGGTGGCCGCGCAGTAGAATTAAATGGCAAATCAGTGACATGGGTTTCAGGCAATACTACTAGAGTATACGGTGCCGTATCTTAAAATTAAGGAGATGAGATGATTTATAACGTATATAATCCGTTTACAGGAGAAAATACAAAAGTTGAAACCGCAGAAGAAGTAAATGCTATGGTTTCAGGTATTTTAAAAAACTTTATTGATGAACATAAGCTAGTAGTAAATGTTATAGATGTTCAAGCAAATGGAGATGAAACATGGCTAACTCATGCAACTCCAGAAATAGATGCGTCAGCTATACAATTAATAGGTCAAGACCCAAACCTAACTCAAGAACAGAAGTTATCTTGGATTCTTCAAGAACGTGATGTTCGTTTAGCTGCTAGTGATTGGACACAATTGCCTGATGTTATTGCTTTGCATGATGAAACTTGGCTTGCTAATTGGCGTACATACAGACAGGCATTAAGGGATTTGCCTGACACATTGGACATTAATAACCCTGTATATCCAGTGCCTCCATTGTAATGTATGTATTAAAAAAAGCTGAAACCTTAGAAGAAAAGTTATTAGTATTAAAGACTATGGGGAAAGCAGGTCAAGATACATCTGACCATGTATGGGGGTTTTGGGAAAAAGATATTTGTGTAGGTGGAATTAATTTATATAACCTAAATAATTTTATGGCTACTGAGAATTTTTCTATTGAGATAACAGTGCCGCCATCTTTTGCTTTAGGCTTATTAGGATATTCCGCATTAGTTGAAGCATTAAAAGTTAAGAGTAGATTGTTAGCTAAAGTATCAATTGATAATCATACATCAAGAAAAGGTGCTAGGCAGTTAGGCTTTAAAAAGTTATACGTCAAAAACGGATTTGAGTTTTTAGAACTTAATAGCATTACTGATAGTATGCACAAAAGATGGGGAAAGTATGTACAAGGTAATTCCTGATTTCATTAGCGATGACGAACAGGTATTTTTAAAAGAATTAGTAGCTCAATATATTGCTAAATCATCAGGGAAGTTACGTTCTTATGCAGACCATGAGCAGCATCACAATGCTACATTTGGACGTAATACTGAACCTATATATTTCTTTTCTATAGTGGAAGAATTAAAAACCAATACAAAGTTACAAGAGATTGTAAGCCGTATGCAGAAAGCCGTTGGGGTGCCAGAAGAAAATCCTAACACATATTTTAACTGGGTTATAAGTATAGCTCCTAGAAATACAGAAGTAATGAATCATGTTGACCCATTAGATGAAAAACTAATGGCAACTAAAAAAATAGTAAGAATTAATTTAATTGTAGAAAATGCTAAACGTGGTGGCATATTTCAATTAAGTAAAGAATCAAATGCAATGAATTATGTAGATGCAGATATACCTAATAAAGGATTAATGACATTTGATGCGTCAGATATTTGGCATAGAATTACTAAAAATTTATCAGGGACAACTAGAATTAATTTATCAATAGATGCTGTTGTAAACAGGTAAGGGATAATAATGGAACACGAAACAATCACAAGCATTGCAGGCAAGGCAACTTACGCTGGAGCTGGCAGCGCTATATTTTTTGGCATGACTGCTAATGAGTTTGCTGCCATTGGCGGCTTGTGCATTGGTTTGGTGGGCCTTATTGTCAATGTAGTATTTAAATACTTGGCACACAAAGAATTGAAAGAGCATCACAAACGTGTGGAAGAAAAGTAATTGAATAAGATTACACAAAGCGCAATTGCTTTATCTGCTAGTGGACTGTTACTGATTGCAATGCACGAAGGCTTTAGTTCTGACCCATATAAAGATACTGGTGGAGTTGTGACAAATGGATTTGGGAATGCTACTATTACTCCTAACAAGCCTGTTACTGTAGTCAAGGCATTAGAAGATTTAAAAGTAAACACATCTGCCACGGGAACTAAAGTATCACAATGCGTGACTACTGCAATGACACAAGGCCAGTATGATGCTTACGTTAGCTTTGCATACAATGTAGGAGGCAATGCTTTCTGCAAGTCTACAATGGCTAAGAAGGCTAATGCTGGAGACCGCATTGGTTCATGTAAAGAGTTTGACAGATGGGTTTATGTGGCTGGAAAAGATTGCCGTATTAAAAGCAGCAACTGTTCTGGTATTGTTCATAGGCGGAAAGCAGAAAGAGAGTTATGCTTGCAAGATTAAATCCATTATATACTGCTATCGCCATTGGACTATTTGTAATAGGAGTATATGGTTATGGCTACTATAGTGGATATAGCAATCAGAAAGAAAAGTTTGATGCTTTTGTATTACAGACTAAAGCT
>NZ_JBIIAY010000019.1:0-32163 GCF_044239655.1 Brevundimonas sp. | reverse complement strand
GTCTTCTCGCCCAGGATGATCTCGACCAGCATCATCTTGTCGACGGGCGAGAAGAAGTGGATGCCGATGAAGTCCTCGGGCCGGACGCTGGCCTCGGCCAGGCCGGTGATCGGCAGGGTCGAGGTGTTGGAGCCGAAGATGGCACCCGGGGCCAGCTGGGCCTCGGCCCGCTTGGTCACGTCGGCCTTGATCTCGCGGTTCTCGAACACGGCCTCGATGACCAGGTCGGAGCCCTTGATCAGGTCATAGTCGGTGGTCGCCGTGACCGAACCCAGCAGGGCGTCGTATTTGGCCTGATCGATCGCGCCCTTGGACAGACGCTTCTTGAGCAGGTCGGCGACGTGCGCCTTGCCCTTGTCGGCGGCGTCCTGATCGCGGTCGATCAATATGGTCTCGATCCCGGCCAGGGCCTGAACATAGGCGATGCCCGCGCCCATCATGCCCGCGCCGATGACCGTGACCTTCTTGGGATCGGACTTGGGGATACCGGCGGGACGCACGGCACCCTTGTCGAGCTCCTGCTTGGACAGGAACAGGGACCGGATCATCGCCTGGGCCTGGGGCGTCATCAGGGTCTTGATGAAATAGCGGGTCTCGATCCGCAGGGCTGCGTCCATCGGCACCTGCAGGCCCTCATAAACCGCCTTCATCAGGTTGATGGCGGCCGGGAAATTTCCATACGACTGCTTGCGGATCATCGCGTTGCCGACGAGGAAATTCTGCATTCCGGCCGGGTGGTAGGGGCCGCCGCCGGGGATCTTGAATTCCTTGGTGTCCCAGGGCTGGACGCCCTTGCCGCCGGCCTTGAGCCAGGCCTTGGCGGCCTCGACCTCGGTGCCCGGGGCGACGACCTCATGCACCACGCCCGCACCCTTGGCGTCATTCGGACGCCACGAGGAACCCGCCGTCATGGCCATCAGTGCCGCCTGGACGCCGATCAGGCGCGGCAGACGCTGGGTGCCGCCACCGCCGGGGAACAGGCCGACCTTGATCTCGGGCAGGCCCAGCTGGATCTTGGGGCTGTCGCCGACCACGCGGTAGTGGCAGGCCAGAGCCAGCTCCAGACCGCCACCCAGCGCAAGGCCGTTGATCGCGGCCGCCACCGGCTTGCCGCAGGTCTCCAGCGCGCGCAGGGCCCCGTTGAAGCGCCAGCCGGCGTCATAGGCGCCCTGAAGGCCCCCGCCGCCCGCCAGCATTCCGCCGGAGATGTCGCCGAGGTCAGCGCCCGCGCAGAAGCCCGAGGCCTTGCCCGAGGTGATCACCGCGCCCTTGATGGCGTCGTCGGTCTTGAGACGTTCGACCAGGGTCGGCAGCTCGGCCATGACGCCATTGGTCAGGGTGTTCATCGACTGGCCTGGCACGTCGAAGGTGACGAGCGCGATACCGTCGGCGTCGACGTCGATCTTGAAGTTTTCCATCGGTGTGATCCTCAAACGCGTTCGATGACGGTGGCGGTGCCCATGCCGCCGCCGATGCACAGTGTGATCAGGGCGGTGGACTGGTTCGACCGCTCCAGCTCGTCCAGGGCGATGCCGGTGATCATGGCCCCGGTGGCCCCCAGCGGGTGGCCCATCGAGATGCCGCCGCCGTTAACATTCATTTTCGCGTGGTCGATGTCGAGCGCCTGCATGTAGCGCAGCACGACGGCGGCGAAGGCCTCGTTCAGCTCCCACAGGTCGATGTCGGCCGTGGTCATGCCCAGCTTGCCGAGCAGCTTGCGGGTCACATATTCCGGTCCGGTCAGCATGATCGACGGCTCGGAGCCGATCGAGGCGCCGCCCAGGATCTTCGCCCGCGGCTTGAGGCCGAGGGCCTTGCCGGCCTCAAGCGTGCCGATCAGGACGCCGGCCGATCCATCGACGATACCGGACGAGTTGCCGGGGGTATGGACGTGGTTGACGCGCTCGACCTCGGGGTAACGCTGGCCGATCACGGCGTCGAAGGCCATCTCGCCCATCATGGCGAAGGAGGGGTTCAGCCCGCCCAGGGACTGCATGTCGGTGGTCGGGCGGATGGTCTCGTCATGGTCCAGCCGGACCAGGCCCAGCTGATCCTTGACCGCCACGACCGATTTCGAGAACCGGCCCTCGGCCCAGGCGCGGGCAGCGCGCTTGTGGCTCTCGACCGCATAGGCGTCCACGTCGTCGCGGCTGAAGCCATACTTGGTGGCGATCATGTCGGCCGAGACGCCCTGGGGCGCGAAATAGGCCGCGATGGCCGCCGAGGGGTCGATCGGCCAGGCGCCGCCGTCCGAGCTCATGGGCACGCGGCTCATGGCCTCGATGCCGCCGCCGACCGCGAAATCGGCCTCGCCGGATTTCACCTTGGCGGTCGCCATGTTCACGGCTTCCAGGCCCGAGGCGCAGAAGCGGTTGACCTGAACGCCGGCCGTCGTCTGGGCCCAGCCGGCCGCCAGAACGGCGGTGCGCGCGATGTCGGCGCCCTGTTCCCCGATGGGCGTCACGCAGCCCAGGATGACGTCGTCGACCCTGGACGTATCGAGATCGTTGCGATCACGCAGCGCCTCCAGAACCTGCGAGGCCAGACTGAGCGCCGTGATCTCGTGCAGGGAACCGTCCTTCTTGCCCTTGCCGCGCGGCGTGCGCACCGCGTCGTAGATATAAGCGTCGGCCATGTGACTCAGTCTCCATTCAGGACGGTTCGAGCGTGAGCGCCACAAAGCCTACGTTTACGTCAACGTCAAGTAAGAAGCGTCAGACGTCGAACCGCACCCCTTGCGCCAACGGCAGTTCCGCCGAGAAATTCACCGTCTGGGTCTGGCGGCGCATATAGGCTTTCCAGGCGTCGGAACCGGATTCGCGCCCACCTCCGGTGTCCTTTTCGCCACCGAAGGCCCCGCCGATCTCGGCGCCGGACGGGCCGATATTGACGTTGGCAATGCCGCAGTCCGAACCCCAGGCCGACAGGAAGGCCTCCGCCTCACGCACCGAGTCGGTGAAGACGCAGGAACTCAGCCCCTGCGGCACCGCATTCTGCATCTCGACCGCCTCGTCGAAGGTCTTCCAGGTCACGACATAGAGGATGGGGGCGAAGGTCTCGTGCCGGACCACATCCGTCTGGCCCGGCATCCGGACGATGGCGGGCCGCACATAGATGCCCGGCGACCGGGGCCGGGTCCCGCCGACGAGGACCTCGCCTCCTTCACCCTCGGCCTGTCTCAGAGCGTCGTCGAAGGCCGCGCCGGCGTCCTCGTCGATCAGCGGCCCGACCAGAACGCCGGCCTCGCGCGGGTCGCCGCAGGGCAGGGTCTCATAGGCCTTGACCAGCCGCTCCAGCAGGGCCGGGGCCACGTCCTCGTGCACCAGTAGCCGACGCAAAGTCGTGCATCGCTGACCGGCCGTGCCGACGGCGGAAAAGGCGATGGCCCGCACCGCCATCTCCAGATCGGCGGACGGCGTCACGATCATGGCATTGTTGCCGCCCAGCTCCAGCAGCGACCTACCCAGCCGCCCGGCCACCGCCGTCGCGACCGCCCGGCCCATCCGCGTCGAGCCGGTCGCGGAAACGAGCGCCACGCGCGGGTCGGCCGCCAGCGTCTCACCGACACCGCGCTCCCCGATCAACAGTTGCGCCAGGCCCTCGGGCGCATCGCCAAATCTCGCCATGGCCCGGTCGAACACCGCCTGCACCGCCAGGGCCGTCATCGGCGTCTTTTCCGACGGCTTCCAGATCACGGGGTCGCCACAGACAAGGGCCAGGGCCGCGTTCCAGGCCCAGACCGCGACCGGAAAGTTGAACGCCGTGATGATCGCCACCGGTCCCAGGGGCTGCCAGGTCTCGCGCATGTGGTGCCCCGGCCGTTCGCTCGGCAGGGTCAGGCCGTACAACTGGCGCGACAGGCCGACAGCAAAGTCGCAGATGTCGATCATCTCCTGCACCTCGCCCAGGCCCTCGGACACGACCTTGCCGGCCTCCAGGGTGACCAGCATGGCCAGGTCGTCCTTCGACGCCCTCAGTTCCTCGCCGAGTAGCCGGACCAGTTCGCCGCGCCGGGGCGCCGGCACGCGCCGCCAGCTCAGGAACGCCTGCACCGACCGATCGATTGCGGCTTCGACCGCATCCGGCGTCGCGGCGGCCAGCGTCCCCGCCTCCGACCCGTCGATGGGCGAGCGCGCCGTCACACCGCCCTCGCTCCAGACGGCATCCGGCACGCCCAGCCGGGACAGGATCGCGCGCGCCTGTTCGGCGGCGATGGAGGTCTGGGCGGGGGTCGGATCGGTCATCGGGGCTCTCTCGTCTGGCCCCCGGCTGTAGCGCCGTAGGCCCCGACAAGGAACCGTCGCCGTTGGGCCGGGTTCTGACGCACACCCCTTTCAAGGAGACGATCGATGCGAATTCGCGATGTGATGAGCAAGGATGTCCAGGTCGCCCGGCCGACCGACAGCCTGCGCGAGGTGGCGGCCCGGATGGGTGCCGGCGATTTCGGCTTCATCCCCGTCGCCGACGGCGACAAGCTGGTCGGCGCCATCACCGACCGCGACATCGCCATTCGTGCCGTGGGCGCCGGCCTCGGCCCCGAGGCGACGGTGAGCCAGGCCATGAGCGCGACCGTTACCACCGTGCTCGATTCCGACCCGCTCCAGGCCGCGCTCGACGCCATGGCCGCCGGCAAGATCCGCCGCCTGCCGGTCGTGGACAAGCATGAGCGGCTGGTCGGTGTCGTCTCGCTCGGCGACCTGTCCACCCGCGTTAAGGAGAAATACGCGGGCGAGGCGCTCGAAACCATCTCCCGCCCGAACTGAGGCCATGAGGGGGCATTCGCCGTGCTGGTAAATGCCCCCTTAACCCTGTCCGCGCGACACTCGCGGCTCGACCCTTCCGGAGAGCCGCGTTTCGTATGTCCGCCGTCATGATCATCGGCAATCGGGCCTGGCTGAGCGCCCGTGTGCTGTGGGACGCGCCCTTCATGGTGCGGTTCCGGGGCGTGCTTCAGGCCCTGCTGGCGACCCTGCTGGCGGTGGCGCTGGTGTCGTGGAACCCGGCTGACCCCAGTATCAACGCGTCCTCGGGCGCGCCCGCGACCAACTGGCTGGGCGACAACGGGGCCCTGTTCGCCGACCTGGCCATGCAGTCCCTGGGCCTGGCCGCCTGGCCCATGACCGCCCTGCTGATCGCCTTCGGCCTGGCCCACGCGATCGGTGAGGCCATCCAGCAAAGGCTCAAACCCACGCCGCTGAAGGCCCTGTCGGCCACCGGCGGCGTCCTGATGCTGTCGGCCGCGCTTTCGGCCCTGGCCGCTCCCGCCGCATGGCCGCTGGCGGCCGGCATGGGCGGCCTGTGGGGAGACGCCGTGTCCGGCGTGACCATCGGCGGCCTGACCGCCCTGCGCATCCCCGGCGCGGCGATCATTGTCGGCCTGCTGTTTGGCGGTCTGGGCCTGTGGGCCACCGGCTATGCCGTGGGCCTGCGCATTTCGGATTTCGGCGAGGCCACCGCCTGGGCCTCTGGCCTGCGCCGTCGGCCTGCGCCGGTCGCGGCCCCACCCGCCCGCAAGGCCCGCGCGCCGCGCGCCGCCCCGACCGCTGCGCCCCTGATCATGCCCGAGGTCGAGCCTGCGCTTTCGACCCGCAACCGCGCGCCCGTCGAGGAGCCCGCGCTGGACGACGCCGACGCATCGCCGCCGTGGGAAGATCCCGCGCCCTATGCGCCCGCCCCCATCGCCGCCTCCGAGCCCCGCGTCGCCGCGCCCAAGGCCCCCAAGAAGCGCGCCGTGGACGACGATCAGATCGGCTTCGAGTTCACCCGTCCCGAAGGCAGCTTCGACCTGCCGCCGCTGGGCATCCTGACCAAGCCGCTGGCCCGCGTCGGGGCCGTGGACGAACATGCCCTGAAGCAGAACGCCAAGATGCTGGAGGGCGTCCTGGCCGAGTTCGGGGTGCGCGGGGTGATCGACCAGATCCGCCCCGGCCCCGTCGTCACCCTGTACGAACTGGCCCCCGCCCCCGGCGTCAAGCACGGCCGGGTCGTCGCCCTGTCCGACGACATCGCCCGCTCCATGTCGGCCCGCGCCTGTCGCATCAGCGTGGTCCAGGGGCGCAACGCCATCGGCATCGAACTGCCCAATGCCAAGCGCGAGACCGTCTATCTGCGCGACCTGCTGGCCAGCGCCGAATACGACAAGAAGGGCCATCTGCTGCCGCTCGCGCTCGGCGAGACCATCGGCGGCGAGCCCTATGTCGCCGATCTGGCGCGCATGCCCCACCTGCTGATCGCGGGCACCACCGGCTCGGGCAAGTCGGTCGGGGTCAACGCCATGATCCTGTCGATCCTGTATCGGCACTCGCCCGCCGAATGCCGCTTCATCATGATCGACCCCAAGATGCTCGAGCTGTCGGTCTATGACGGCATCCCGCACCTGCTGGCCCCCGTCGTCACCGATCCGAAGAAGGCCGTCGTCGCCCTGAAATGGACAGTGCGCGAGATGGAGGACCGCTATCGCCGGATGTCCAAGCTGGGGGTGCGCAACGTCGCCAGCTACAACGATCGCGCCCGCGAGGCCCAGGCCAAGGGTGAGCATTTCGAGCGCACGGTCCAGACCGGCTTCGACGATCAGGGCCGACCGGTCTATGAGAGCGAGAAGATCCGGCCCGAACCCATGCCCTATCTGGTCGTGGTCATGGACGAGATGGCCGACCTGATGCTGGTCGCCGGCAAGGACGTCGAGGGGGCGGTCCAGCGCCTGGCCCAGATGGCGCGGGCCGCCGGCATCCACCTGATCATGGCCACGCAACGCCCGTCGGTGGACGTCATTACCGGCACCATCAAGGCCAACTTCCCGACCCGCATCTCCTTCCAGGTCACCTCCAAGATCGACAGCCGCACCATCCTGGGCGAACAGGGCGGCGAACAACTGCTGGGCCAGGGGGACATGCTCTACATGGCCGGCGGCGGCCGCATCACCCGCCTGCACGGCCCCTTTGTGGACGACAAGGAGGTCGAGGACGTCTGCAAACACCTGAGGGCCCAGGCCGAGCCCGACTACCTCGACCTGATCACCGACGACCCCGACGGCGACGGCGACGCGGCCATGGGTGGCGAGGACGGCGGAGGCTCAGGCGACGACCTCTACGACCGCGCCGTCGCCGTGGTCACCCGCGACCGCAAGGCCTCGACCAGCTACGTCCAGCGCCGACTCCAGATCGGCTACAACCGCGCCGCCTCCCTGATCGAGCGGATGGAGCAGGAAGGCGTCGTCTCTGCCGCCAACCACGCCGGCAAGCGCGACATTCTGGCCGGGCCCCCGCCGATGGCGTGAGGCTTGTCACGACAACCATCTCGCTATCCGGGCTCGACCCCTATCCGACCAGAGCGACTGGGGCTGGTTCATCCAGTCGCTGGAAAGCGTTGGGCTGGCGTGGGATATTCGGACACCGGAGACATCTATTGGTCTATCCGCCGCACTCGAGACAGCGAGGCCTCTGTGAACAGAACGACCTCAGCGGGTAGAGTTGCCTTGGCTTTCCTTGCCGGTCCCACCGTCGGCGGAATTCTTGTAGGAGCCTGGTTTGTCATCCAAGGCCTGGTGTCTGCAGACCTGACCGGTCCAGACTTCATAATTTCGACCTTCCTGGTCTTTGCTGCTGCGACATTTGCCAGCATCGCATTCGGTGTGGGCGTGCTCCTTCTGGGCGGACCGGTATGGTGGTGGTTGCATCGCAGCAGGCAAACATCCGCATGGACGGCGACAGTCGTCGGCGGTGTTCTGACGTTTGCGGGCTCGGCGCTCCTCTTGATAACTGCCGGCGGAGCACCCGACATCAACTGGTTGTTGCTCGCCCTCGACGGAGCCGTCGTCGGCTGGGTCATCCAGAGGATTGCCTACGGTCGTCCTAAGCCGCCTCCACGGCCCCCTGTTCGGCCTTCCTGACCGCCGACGCCCGCAACTTTTCGCTTTCGGACTTGAGCTGGCCGCAGGCGGCGAGGATGTCGCGGCCGCGGGGGGTGCGGATGGGGCTGGCGAAGCCGGCCTTGTTCAGGATGGCGGCGAAGGTCTCGATCGTCTTCCAGTCCGAACACTCATAATCGGTGCCGGGCCAGGGGTTGAACGGGATCAGGTTCACCTTGGCCGGCAGGCCGTCGATCAGCCTGACCAGGGCGCGGGCCTCGGCGGGACTATCGTTGACGCCCTTGAGCATGACGTATTCGAAGGTCACCCGCCGCGCGTTCGACAGGCCCGGATAGGCGCGGATGCCGGCCATCAGCTGGTCCAGCGGATATTTCTTGTTCAGCGGCACCAGGACGTCGCGCAGGGCATCGTTGGTGGCGTGCAGGCTGATCGCCAGCATGGCCTGAGTGCGGGTGCCCAGCGGCTCCAGCTGCGGGACCACGCCACTGGTCGAGACCGTGATCCGGCGGCGCGACAGGGAGATACCCTCGGGGTCGGAGATGATGTCGATGGCGTCGGACACCGCGTCCAGATTGTAGAGCGGCTCGCCCATGCCCATGAAGACGATGTTGGACAGCCGGCGGTCCTCGCTGGGCGACGGCCATTCCTCCAGATCGTCGCGCGCGACCTGCACCTGGGCCACGATCTCGGCCGTGGTCAGGTTCCTGACCAGCTTTTGCGTGCCCGTATGGCAGAAGGTGCAGTTCAGGGTGCAGCCGACCTGTGACGACACGCACAGGGCCCCGGCACGGCCCACGTCGGGGATATAGACCGCCTCGACCTCGATGCCCGGCGCGGTGCGGATCAGCCATTTGCGGGTGCCGTCCTTGGACACCTGGCGCTCGACGATCTCGGGTCGGGCCAGGGTGAAGGTCTCGGCCAGCTTGGCCCGCGTGTCCTTGGCGACGTCGCTCATCAGGGCGAAGTCAGTGACGCCGTAGTGATGGATCCAGCGCCAAACTTGGCTGGCCCGCATCCGCGCCTTCTCCGGCGGACAGATGCCCCCGTCGATCATCGCCTGACGCAGGTCCGGACGCGTCAGACCGGCGAGGTTGACGGGAGCCTTGGGCGCGGGCGTCGTGCGCGTGAGATCGAGCGTGATGCTCAAGAGGATATCCTGATGCGGAGGCGGATGGGCCTTATAGCACGGATCGCGCTGGATTTAAGGCGTGGGCTGACACAGAGCGAGAGGTCTGTGATTAGTGGTTAGTGGTTAGTGGTTCGTGATTGGGACGGGGCTGTTCGACCGTGTTCTCTCGGCTGCGAAACCGGAAGTCACCAACCACTAACCACCAATCACCAATCACTCCCCATCCTCGATCGCGTGGATCTGGTCGTCGTCGAGGCCGAAGTGGTGGCCGATTTCGTGGATCAGGACGTGGGCGATGATCTCCGACAGCCCGACGTCGCCCCGCTCGCACCATTCGTCCAGGATCGGCCGGCGGTACAGGAAGATGCGCGAGGGTTCCGCCGCCGGGCCCAGGGCATCGCGGCTGCCGATGTCCACGCCGGAGTACAGGCCCGTCAGCTCGAACGGGTCCTCCATCCCGAAGGACGCCAGGGTCTCGTCGTCGGCGAAGTCGTCGATGCGGATCACCACCTCGCCTGCCGCCGCCCGAAACGGCGCGGGCAGGTCGGCGAAGGCCTGCTGCGCCAGACGCGCGAAATCGTCGAGCGAGGGGGCGGGCTGGTCGGTCCAGGTGGGATTGTCCGGCACAGTGCGGTCCTGAGTGGTTAGTGACTGGTGATTAGTGGTTGCTCGTCGCGGATCGAACAACGTCCCCAACCACCAATCACTAGCCACTAATCACCAACCGCCCCACCCCCCATGCAATCCGCGCCAATTCGACTATGGTAAACGCCGAATCGGCGGGTGAAATCCATGGCGGAAGCCGAAATCGCCTATGTGGCGGCGGCGGGAGCGGCGGGTCTGGCGCTGGCGGTCAGCGCCTGGGCCTTGCGGCTGCGCGCCGGTCTGGCCGCGCGCGAGGCGGCGGTTGAGGCCGCGGCGGCCCGCCAGAAACGCGCCGAGGCCGAGCGCGACGGGGCCCTGAGCGCCTTCGACGACATTCGCATCGGCCTGGTGGCCGGTGGCGGCGTCTTCTCTCTGGCCGGGGCCGCCGAGACCGTCGCCGCCGCGCGCCTGGCCCTGGCCCCCGAGACCCCGACCACCGAGACCGACGACGATGCCGTGATCCTGGCCGCCGCCGTCCATGCCAATCACCCCGAGGCCGTGCGCGGTCTGGTCGAGCGGGGGGTTGCCTTCGACCTGACCATCGATGACTGGGCCGTCGAGGGTCGACCGGCGGGCGGCCTGGCCTGGCTGCGGCTGTCGCCCGGACAGGCGGCGTCCACCGGCGTGGACCCGGGCCTGGGCCTGCTGACCGACGCCTCGCCGGCCCCGACCTGGGTGGTGGATGCGACCGGGGGGCTGATCTGGGCCAACCGTGCCTGGCTGGCCGAGGTGGGGGCCGACACCGTCGATCAGGCGCGCGAGCGGGCGCTGAGCTTCGACCGGGGCGCCGAGCCCATCCTGGCCGAGGCCGGGCGGATCGGCACCCGACAGGAAGGCTTCCGCTGGACCACCGGCGGCGGCCGTCGCCGCGCCTGGCGGATCGTGGCCGAACCCCTGGCCGTTTCGGTCGAAGGGGGCGGTGCGGTGCTGGCCTTCGCCATCGACATGACCGAGGCCGAGGAGACCCGTGACACCCTGCGGCGGCACGTCGAGGCCCATGACGAGACCCTGAACCACCTGGCCGACGCGGTCGCTATCTTCGGTCCGTCCAAGCGGCTGGCCTTCCACAACACCGCCTTCCAGACCCTGTTCAACATCGATCCGGCCTGGCTGGACGAGCGCCCGACCCATGCCGAACTGCTGGATCGCCTGCGCCAGAAGCGGCAACTGCCCGAGGTCATCGACTATGCGGGCTGGAAGGCGACCGAGCTCGACTTCTATGGCGCGTCCGAGGCGGCCCCGGACGACAGCTGGTCCCTGCCCGACGGCCGGACGCTCCGGGTCGTGCGCCAGCCCCATCCCCTGGGCGGCATATTGCTGCTGTTCTCGGACATCACCGACGAGCTGAAGCTGCGCAGCCGCTACAATGCCCAGATCCAGGTCCAGACCGCGACCCTGGACAAGCTGAACGATGCGGTCGCCGTGTTCGGCTCCGACGGCCGTCTGCGCCTGCACAACGAGGCCTTCGAGACCTTCTGGGGCCTGTCGAACGACCAGCTGGTCGAGGCCGGTGATTTCGACGCCGTCGCCGAACTGGCCAAGGCCGCCATGCCCGACGCGGGTCTGTGGCTGGGGCTCAAGGCACGGGTCGCCGATCCCGATCCCGAAAGCCGCGTCGCCGTCTCGGGCGAGGCGCGGACCACCGACGGCCGGATCGCCGCCTGGCAGACCCGGCCCCTGCCCGACGGCGCGACCCTGGTCGCCTTCTCCGACGTCACCGCCCGGCGCGAGCTGGAACAGGCCCTGGCCGCCAAGGCCGCCGCGCTCGAGGAAAGCCAGGCCCTGAAACGGGAGTTCGTCGGCTCGGTCAGCTATGAGCTGCGTACGCCCCTGACCACCATCGTCGGCTATTCCGAACTGCTGGAGACCCTGGGCGACCTCAACGAGCGCAACCGCCAGCACGCGGGCGCCATCCGCGTCGCCGCCAGCCAGCTGGCCCGGTCGATCGACGACGTGCTGGACATGGCCCAGATCGACGCCGGCGAAATGGAGCTGACGCTCGGCGACGTGCGGATCGCCGACCTGTTCGGCGATGCGGTCGAACGGTTCCGTCCGCGCGTCGAGGGCCGGGGCGGTGTGCTGCGGGCCCTCGCCGCCGCCCGCCTGCCCGCGATCCGCGGCGACGCCCGCCGCATCGGCCAGGCGCTGGATCATCTGCTGGAAAACGCCGTCCGCGCCATCTCGGAGGGCGGTCTGGTGACGCTGAAGGCCGAGGCCAACGAGACCGAGGTCCGTATCCGCGTCGAGGACACCGGGCGCGGCATCCCCTATCACCTCCAGGCCCACGTCTTCGACCGGTTCGTGCGCCGCGACCGGGGTGGCCCGGGCGTCGGCCTGGCCCTGGTCAAGGCCCTGGTCGAGCTGCACGGCGGCTGGGCCGAGGTCGAGAGCGAGCCCGGCAAGGGCGCCGCCTTCATCCTGCACCTGCCGATCGAGGCCGTCAGCGACGCGGCGGCCCCGGAGCTTCTGCTGGGATAGGACGTCCTCTTCCCCGCCCGTGCCCCAAGCCCAGAACCCTCGGTCATGGAACCTTCCCGCCTGAACAGGGCTTCATCGGGCCGCCGGAATATGGTCAGGCTGGCGTCATCACCTCGCCGCGCCGGGCCGCCACAACGGCAGGATCGAACCATCATCCCGAACGGGAGGAGACCCCAGATGAACTTTTCACGCCGCGACCTCGGATTTGGCCTCGCCGCCATCGCCGGCCTGGCTGCACCCGCCCTGCTGACCGGGCCCGCAGCCGCCCAGGCCCCCCTGTCCGCAGAGGACCAGGCCACGCTGGCCCGCGCCCAGGGCTATCTCCAGGCCCTGACCTCGGCCCAGGGGACCTTCGTAGAGACCGGCGCGGGCGGACAGCGGCGCGAGGGGCGGTTCTATATCCAGCGGCCGGGCAAGATGCGGTTCGAATATACCAATCCCGCCGGGCTGCTGGTCGTGTCGGACGGCTATAACGTCAAACGCTATGACCCCCGTCTGGAGACCTTCCAGCAGGTGCCGCTGGGCCAGACGCCGCTGTCGACCTTCCTGGCCCGCAACGTTCGCTTCGACCAGGGCGTCCGCGTCGATCGCGTCACCCGGATGCAGACCGGGGCCTTTGCGATCACGGCCCGCGACAGCCGCCGACCCAACGACGGTTCGGTCATCCTGGCCTTCGCCGGAACGCCGCTGAGGCTTCAGGAATGGACCATCACCGATGCGCAAGGCTCGCGAACGCGGACCCAGCTGACCTCCATGGCACCCGCGTCAGGGCTGGCCGCCAGCCTGTTCCAGCTGCGCGATCCGACCCGCCGCCCGGGCCGGAATTGATCCGGGAGCGACTCACTGATCGTGGTTCCGTGAGCACAGGAAAGCTTCACATTGAAGCGTTTGACATTTTTTCTGGGCCGTGACACTTTGACCACAGGACGACGGCGGTCGTCCTTCCGCGTCGGACGTCATCCCCTCCCGATAGCGGCGTGTGAGAGAGACCACTTCAAAACGCCCGGCGAGCGATCGCCGGGCGTCTTTTTTATCGCGCGCGTCTCAGCGTCAGATTGAGCCGCCCGCCGCCGGGCACGACCTGCGACGATCCCTCCAGCACCCTATCGATCCCATGCCGCGCCAGCCTTGCAGGTCCGGTCAGGGCGCAGACATCGCCGGACGTCAGGCGCACTGTCCGCGTCGGCCCTCCGCCCGCCGGGCCGATCCGGAACACCGCCGTGTCGCCCAGCGACACCGACAGCACCGGCGCGGTCGTGTCCGCCTCGTCGCGATCCTGATGCAGCCCCATCTTCGCAGGGCCCCGGTACAGGTTGACCAGACAGGCGTCGGGCGGCGCGGCCCAGCCGGTCAGATCGTCCCAGAGGCGCAGCAGAACGGTCGGGACCGCCGGCCATGCGCGACCGGTCTCGGGGTGGGTCGGCTGATAGCGATAGCCTGCGCGGTCCGATACCCAGCCCAGCGGCCCCAGATTGCTCATCCGCACCGAGAACGGCCGCCCGCCCGGCGTGGTCGGCTGATAGAGGGGCGCCTCCTCGATCGCGGTCATGACCTCGGCGACCAGCGCAGCCTGGGCCGTCGCCGACAAGGCCTGGTGCCATAGCCGGAAGCCGGGCAGGCCGGTATCGATCTCGGCGGGGGCCGCCACGGCTCAGGCCTGCCGGAAGCCCAGCACGTCCTGCATGTCATAGAGGCCGGGCCGACGCGTCCGGACCCAGGCGGCGGCGGCGACGGCCCCCTTGGCGAACAGGGACCGGTCGATGGCCGAATGGCTGAGGGTCAGGGTCTCGTCCTGAGAGCCGAACAGGACGGTATGATCGCCGACGATGCCGCCCGCGCGGATGGAGGAGAAGCCGATCTTGCCGACCTCGCGCTCGCCCGTGATCCCGTCATAGGGCGCGGAACGCACATCGGCGAGCTCGGCGTTGCGACCGTTGGCGGCAGCCTCGCCCAGCATCAGGGCCGTACCGGACGGCGCGTCGAGCTTCAGCCGGTGATGGGCCTCGATCACCTCGATGTCCCAGTCGCGTGCATCCAGCCGCTGGGCCGCGTGCTCGACCAGACCGATCAGGATGTTGAGGCCCAGGGAATAGTTGCCGCTGCGCACGATGGCGATCTTCTCGGCCGCGGCGCGGATGGCGGCGTCCTGTTCGTCGGTGAAGCCGGTCGAGCCGATCACCAGGGCCGGACCGCCCCGTTCGGCCGCGCGGGTCGCCAGGGCGGCCGAGGCCTCGGCGGTCGAGAAATCGATGACCACGTCGCAAAGGCTCAGATCCGGCGTGTCGCCCCAGTCGAACCGCACCGCGACGACGACGTCGTCGCGGGCATCCAGCACGTGATCGACCGCCCGGCCCATCCGCCCCTGCGCACCGGAGATGCCGGCGTGGAAGATCGCGCTCACGCGGCGGTTTCCCGCTTGCCGGTTTCTTCGGCACCCAGGATGTCGGCCCAGAACCGCTTGGCCTTGCCGGCGAAGGAGGTGTTGCGCGGGTTCTGGCTCTCGCCGAACGACAGGGCCAGTTCCTGCATCAGTTCCTTCTGGCGCGCGGTCAGGTCGGTCGGGGTCTCGACGAACAGCTCGACCACCAGATCGCCGCGCTGGCGGCCGTTCAGGTGCGGCATGCCCTTGCCCTTGATGCGGATGGTCTTGCCGGTCTGGGCGCCCGCAGGCACGTCGACCGGGGCCTTGCACTGGCCGTCACAGGCCTCGGACACCAGACAGGGCGCCTCGATCTCGCCGCCCAGGGCCGCCACCGTCATCGGCACCGGGACGGTACACAGCAGATCCAGATTGTCGCGCTCGAACAGTTCGTGCGGCTGGACCGACAGGAAGACATAGAGGTCACCGCGCGGACCGCCGCGTGCGCCCGCGTCGCCCTCGCCCGTCAGGCGGATGCGCGAGCCGTCGTCTACCCCGGCGGGAACCTTCAGGTTCAGCGTGCGGGTCTTGCGGACCTGGCCGTGGCCATGACAGCTGGGGCAGGGCTCGGCGATCATCTGGCCCGAGCCGCCGCAGCGGGGGCAGGTCCGCTCGACCTGGAAGAAACCGTTGGCCTGCCGCACCCGGCCTTGACCGGCACAGGTCGAACAGGTGGTGGCCTTGGTCCCCGGCTTGGCACCCGATCCTGAACAGGGCTCGCAGGTCATGGTCGAGGGCACGCTGATCTCGACCTCGGCACCCTTGTAGGCCTGCTCCAGGGTGATCTCGAGGTCATAGCGCAGGTCCGAACCCCGGCGCGGCCCGTTCTGCTGGCGTCCGCCCTGACGCCCGCCGAAGACGTCGCCGAACGCGTCACCGAAGACCTGGCTGAAGATGTCGTTGACGTCGTGGAAGCCCTGCTGGCCGCCTCCGCCGCCACCGTTGACGCCCGCATGGCCGAACCGGTCATAGGCGGCCCGCTTTTGCTCGTCCGACAGGACCGTATAGGCCTCGGAGATCTCCTTGAACCTGGCCATCGACTCTTCCGAGCCGCCGTTGCGGTCGGGGTGATGGATCATCGCCAGCTTGCGATAGCTGGATTTCAGCCCCGCAGCGTCGATGGTCCGCTCGACCTCCAGAATCTCGTAATAGTCACGCGCCATCGGGCGAACTCGTCCTCTATCCCTTGCGTCTCGGTGTCGCCTCTGCGGGCGATCGATCCTCTGACGCCGACCCTGTTCACATGGGAAACGGGTCTTGTGATGCAACCTTCATAAAAGAAGGCCCCGCCTGCCTGTGGCAAGCGGGGCCCTGCAATTTTCAGACCGCGTGTGGCTTACGCGCTCTTCTTCTCGTCGTCGCCCGAGACGTCCTCGAACTCGGCGTCGACCACGCCGTCGTCAGCGGTGGCCGTGACGTCTTCGTCAGAGGCGGCCGATTGCGCGTACATGGCCTCGCCCAGCTTCATCGAGGCCTGGACCAGGGTGTTGGTCTTGGTCCGGATGTCCTCGGGGTCGGTGCCGGCTTCCTTGGCCGCCTTGAGCTCGGCCAGGGCCGTCTCAATGGCGTCCTTGTCCGGGCCCTGGATCTTGTCGCCGTGCTCGGCCATGGCCTTTTCGGTCGAGTGGATCAGGCTTTCGGCCGCATTGTTGGCCTCGACCAGGTCCTTCTTGGCCTTGTCGGCCGTGGCGTTGGCCTCGGCTTCCTTGACCATCTTGTCGATGTCGGCGTCCGACAGGCCGCCGTTCGCCTGGATGCGGATCGACTGTTCCTTGTTGGTCGCCTTGTCCTTGGCGGTCACGTGGACGATGCCGTTGGCGTCGATGTCGAAGGCGACCTCGATCTGCGGCAGGCCGCGCGGTGCCGGCGGAATGCCCATCAGGTCGAACTGACCCAGGACCTTGTTGTCCGCCGCCATCGGCCGCTCGCCCTGGAAGACCCGGATGGTCACGGCCGACTGGTTGTCGTCGGCGGTGGAGAACACCTGGCTCTTCTTGGTCGGGATCGTGGTGTTGCGTTCGATCAGGGGGGTGAAGACGCCGCCCAGGGTCTCGATGCCGAGCGTCAGGGGGGTGACGTCCAGCAGCAGCACGTCCTTGACGTCGCCTTGCAGAACGCCGGCCTGAACGGCGGCGCCCAGGGCCACGACCTCATCGGGGTTCACACCCTTGTGCGGCTCCTTGCCGAAGAATTTCTTCACGGCTTCCTGGACCAGGGGCATCCGCGTCATGCCGCCGACCAGAACCACCTCGTCGATGTCCGAGGCCTTTAGGCCCGCGTCCTTCAGCGCCTTGGCACAGGGCTCGATGGTGCGCTGGACCAGGTCGTCGACCAGAGCTTCCAGCTTCGCGCGGCTCAGCTTGATGTTCAGGTGCAGCGGGCCCGAGGCGTTCATGGTGATGAACGGCAGGTTGACCTCGTACTGGGCCGTCGAGGACAGCTCCTTCTTGGCCTTTTCCGCCTCTTCACGAAGACGTTGCAGGGCCAGCTTGTCCTGACGCAGGTCGACGCCCTGTTCCTTCTTGAACTCGTCGGCCAGATAGTCGGCCAGGCGGACGTCGAAGTCTTCGCCGCCCAGGAAGGTGTCGCCGTTGGTCGACTTCACCTCGAACACGCCGTCGCCGATCTCCAGGATCGAGACGTCGAAGGTGCCGCCGCCCAGGTCATAGACCGCGATCTTCTGGCCGTCGTTCTTGTCCAGGCCATAGGCCAGCGCGGCAGCCGTCGGCTCGTTGATGATGCGCAGGACTTCCAGGCCCGCGATCTTGCCGGCGTCCTTGGTCGCCTGGCGCTGCGAGTCGTTGAAATAGGCGGGGACGGTGATCACGGCCTGCGTCACGGTCTCGCCCAGATAGGCCTCGGCGGCTTCCTTCATCTTCATCAGGGTGAAGGCGGAAACCTGTTGCGGGGAATAGTCCTTGCCGTGGGCCTTGACCCAGGCGTCGCCGTTCGGGCCCTTGACGATCTCATAGGGGACCATGGCCTTGTCCTTGGCCACGACGGGGTCCGAGAACTGGCGGCCGATCAGGCGCTTGATCGCAAAGAAGGTGTTGGACGGGTTGGTGACCGATTGGCGCTTGGCCGGCTGACCGACCAGGGTCTCGCCGCCGTCCTGGATGGCGACCACGGAGGGCGTCGTGCGGTTGCCCTCGGCGTTCTCGATGACCTTGGGGTTCTTGCCGTCCATAACGGCCACGCACGAGTTGGTGGTGCCCAGGTCGATGCCGATGATCTTGGCCATAGTCTGTATCGTCTCTTTCGTGTGGCGGGCGGTGCGGCGGCCTTTTGAAGCGAAGCGCCGCGCTTGACCGTCCCCGTGTGGATTGCGCCGTGCCCGTCTGGGTCCGGCAGGGTGGCTGTCTAATGGAAAGCCCTGAAAGATACAGGGCTAATCCGGTGGCTGCGGATATGGGAAAGGCCTCATGGGTCGCAAGGGCTTGATGCGTCCCGGAACAAAATCAGCGGGAGAACAAATCACCTCCGACGTCAGGCCGCGTCAGATGCCATACGTCCGCCCGTAAGGCAGGATAGGTCATCGACGGGCGCTGCGGGGGCGGCGCCGCCATCGGAAGCTGACCCACAATGTCGAAACTCCCCACCGTGTTGATCGCAGGCCTGATGGCGGCGGCGGTCGCCATCCCCGCCCCGGGCCTCGCCGCGCCTCCCGCACCGGGTGCCGCGCCCGCCACCCTGGGCCAGTCCCGCGACGGCCAGAACCGGCGGGTCCGCATCCACAACCAGACCGGCTGGACCATGGTCCGGCTCCAGGCCGCCGACGCCCGCTCCCGCGCCTGGCAGGGCGACGTCGTCGGCGATCAGGCCCTGACCACGGGGGCCAGCCGGGTCGCCACCATCGACGACGGTTCCGGAGCCTGCACCTATGTCTTCCGCGCCGAGTTCTCGAACGGCCAGGCGCTGGAGCGCGGCCCGATCAATGTCTGCGAGATTGCCGACTACTACCTGACGCGCTGACGCTTCCGGCGCAGGGTCGGTCGCGCTAGACCCGCCCCATGACCCACACCGCTTCGTTTCAGGGCGTCCAGGACGCCGCCCGCCAGATCGCCGGCGTCGCCGTCCGCACCCCCCTGATCGAAAGCCCCGCCCTGAACGAACGCCTCGGCGGGCGGGTGCTGATGAAGGCCGAGACCCTGCAATACGCCGGGGCCTTCAAGTTCCGGGGGGCCTACAACCGCATCAGCCGCCTGACCGGCGAGGAAAAATCACGCGGCGTCGTCGCCTATTCGTCAGGAAATCACGCGCAGGCCGTGGCGGCCGCCGCCCGGATGGTGGGGACCTCGGCCATCATCGTCATGCCCGCCGACAGCCCGAAGGTTAAGGTCGAGGGGGTCATCGCCTTCGGCGGCGAGGTGCGCATGTACGACCGCTACACCGAAAGCCGCGAGGCTATCGGCGAGGAGATCGCGGCGACAAGGGGCTCCGTCCTCGTCCGCCCCTTCGACGACCCCTTCATCATCGAGGGCCAGGGCACCACGGGCCTGGAGATCGTCGAACAGACGCGCGAGGCGGGCGTCGAACGGATCGACCGGCTGCTGTGCGGCACCTCCGGCGGCGGCTTGATGGCCGGGATCAACCTGGCGATGGCCGCCCTGTCGCCCGGCACCGTCGTCCACGGGGTCGAGCCCGCCGCCTACAACGACACCGAAATCTCGCTCAAGGCCGGGGAGAGGCTGACCCACGCCCCGGCACCCGGCACCATCTGCGACGCCCTGATGACCGACCGGCCGGGTGAGCTGACCTTTCCGATCAACCGGCGACTGGCGGGCATCCTGACCGTCACGGACGCCGAGGTCGCCGAGGCCGTCCGCTTCGCCTTCCGCCACCTGAAGCTGGTGGTCGAGCCGGGCGGGGCGGTGTCGCTGGCCGCCCTTCTGGCCGGAAAGCTGGACGTCGCGGGCCAGACCACCGCCATCGTCCTGTCGGGCGGCAATGTCGATCCGGCTCTGTTCGCCGCGATCATCGAGGACCGGTTCGAGGGCTGACCCGGGCCTTCTGCGCATCACCCCCGCCATCGCGGAGACGATCGGCGCAGGGGTGGCCTGCCGTGACGGAAGCTGGTTAGCCTTGCCGAAACATCAGGGAGACGACGATGACCAAGCCCAGCGACCTGCCCGGAATGATCGGTGACGAGACCGTCTCGAAATGGTTCGAGATCACGCAAGCCCGCATCGACGCCTTCGCCGATGCCACCGAGGACTGGCAGTTCATCCACATCGACCCCGAGGCCGCGAAAGCCAGCCCCTTCGGCGGCACGATCGCGCACGGCTTCCTGACTCTCAGCCTGATGTCGGCCATGACCTATGACGCCAATCCGGGGCTGGAGGGCGTGGTCATGGGGGTCAACTACGGCTTCGACAAACTGCGCTTCCTGGCCCCGGTCCCGGCCGGATCAAAGGTGCGGGGCCGCTTCAAGCTGATGAGCGCCGAAGACAAGGGTGGCGGTCGCTGGCTGATCAAGCACGAAGTCACCGTCGAGATCGAAGGCTCCGAAAAGCCCGCCCTGATCGCCGAATGGCTGGGGATGCAGTTCGTGGGGTGAGGATTGAATTGGACCATCGATTGGTCCATTCTCGGATCATGATCGAAGTCGCCGTTTCCGCCGCCAAATCCCAACTCACCGCCCTCGTCCGTCAGGCTGAGGGCGGGGACGACGTCTTCCTGACCCGGAACGGTCGTCGCGTCGCCCGGATCACGGCGGCCCCCGCGCGAAGCAAGCATCTGCTCTCGGTCGAAGAGAAGATGAAGATCATCCGGGAAATCCAGGAGTCTGCCCGAGGCAAGTTCGAGCCGGGCTTCGATGCGGCCCGCAGCGCGGACTTCCTGTACGGCGATGACGGTATGCCGGGGTGATCGCACTCGACAGTTCGGCGCTGATCGAAGTAGTCGCCCGGCAATCGAGGGCGGATGCCTGTTCCGCCGTCCTGTTGCGGAGCGAACTGATCATTTCGGCGGCGACCCTCGCGGAGGCGCTGATCGTGTCTCGGCGCAAGAAGGTCGCGAGCGAACTGGACGGCCTGCTGGAGCTGCTCAACCTCAAGGTCGAAACCGTGGACGAGGCTTTTGCCGAACGCGCCGCCTATGCCTACACCCGCTGGGGCAAGGGGTTTCACAAGGCTGACCTGAACTACGGCGACAGCTTCAGCTACGCCCTGGCCGAGATGTACCGGTGCCCCCTGCTCTACGTCGGCAACGATTTCGCTCAGACCGACATCGTCAGCGCGCTAAGCTGATGGTCGTCCTGCGACACGAGTGCCGGGTATTCAAGGATGGCAATGGTCTGGCTCTGTGGGTCGGATCGACCGAGGGGCAGACCACCCTCGAACGAATCAATGGCCCCAGCCATCTGGCCTATGTCGTCTATGCCTCGACGCAGGAAGACGCGATGCAGCAACACCATGATCGTCAGAGATGGGGCCCCTATGTACCTGTGCCGGGCCTCACCGATCAGCCCTATGAAATCGAAGCGCTGCGGCGTCAGTTGGCCGAGTATCCTGACGATGCGGAACTGAGGCGTCTGAACGGCATCAACCCCTAACGCGCCAGCGCCGCCTCGATCGCGGCCAGGGACGCATCCCGCGCGACCTCTGATCCAAACACCGGCGACGCCACCACGGCGACCGGTGCCTCATATTTCGACGCCGCGCGGCGATAGGCCGGGTCGTAGTGGGTCTCCAGAAGTTCGGCGATCAGGGCCGACAGGTCTCCGGCCCGCGCCAGCCCCCTCCACCGCTCGATCACGGCCCGCCCCAGCCGCAGCGGCAGACGCGACAGCACGGCATCCAGCGCCGCCGGGTCGGCGGCGATTTCGGCATAGGCGGCGCGGCTGAAGGCGGTGCGGTCCTCCAGCGAGCCGGTCAGGGCGATGCGCGGCGCGGCCTTCATCGCGGCCCACAGCCGGGGCGGCAGGGTCAGGGCACCGATGCGGCTGGCCTCGGCCTCGACCAGCACGGGGCGGGTCGGATCCAGCCCCTCCAGCGCCACCGCCAGCCGGCTGTCGAACAGCTTCTGGGGCGGCTGGGCCTCCGCCGTCGCCCCGAACAGCGACCCGCGGTGCGCCGCCAGCCCCTCCAGATCCAGCACGGCCGCGCCGCGTTCGGCCATCAGGGCCAGAACCGCCGTCTTGCCGACCCCGGTCGGGCCGTCCAGCAGGACCAGAGGCGGCAGGGGTGCCGCCTCGCTCTCGCCGTCGTAAAGACGGGCCAGCACCCGCCGTCGCCAGGTCTGGTACCCGCCGCTCAACTGCGCCACCGGCCAGCCGACCTGATCCATGACCGTGGCCATGGCGTGCGACCTCTGACCTCCGCGCCAGCAATAGACCAGGGGCTTGAAACCCCCCTCTCGCTCGCCCAGTGGCCCTTCCAGATGCGCCGCGATATTGCGCGCGACCAGGCCCGCCCCGCGCCGTCGCGCCCGGAATTTCGAGCCCTGGACATATTCCGTCCCCACCTCGGCACGCTGCGCATCGTCGAGGACCGGCAGGTTGATCGCGCCGGGGATGTGGTCTTCGGCGAACTCGGCCGGGCTGCGCACGTCGATCAGGGCGTCGTATCCCGCCCGCGCATCGGGTTCGAGATCGGTCGTCAGCCGGATCACGAGACGCGCACGACCGCCGGCCCCGCCGCGATCCGCCCGATCTCGGCAGCGAGCCCGAAGCCTTCGCCCCGGACCAAATCGAGCACCGCCTCGGCAGCATCGGCCGACACCGCGATCAACAGGCCCCCGCTGGTCTGGGGATCGGTCAGCAGGGTGCGCCGCCAGCCCTCAACCCCCTCTGGCAGGACAACGCCCTCTGCGTAGCTCGACCAGTTGCGCGCCGACGCCCCCGTCGCCACCCCGTCCCCCGCCAGCGCCTCGACCCCGGCCAGCAGGGGCACCGCCGCCTCGTCGATCTCGACCGTGACCCCGGCCCCGCGCGCCATCTCCAGCGCATGACCCAGAAGACCGAAACCGGTGACGTCGGTGACGGCGTGAACCCCCGGCGTCCCCGGCAACAGGGCGCCGACCGCATTCAGCTGGGTCGTCGAGGCGACGAGCGCCGCATAGCCCTCCTCCGACAGCCGGTCCTGTTTGAAGGCCGCGCTGAGCACCCCCACGCCGATCCCCTTGGTCAGGATCAGCCGGTCACCGACCTTCGCCCCCTTGTTGGTCAGGACCCGCGCCGGATCGACCAGCCCGATCGCCGCCAGTCCATAGATGGGCTCGACCGAATCGATCGAATGGCCGCCCGCGACGGGAATGCCAGCCCGCGCACAGACCTCGGCCCCGCCCGCCAGCACCGCCCGGATCGTGGCGTCCGACAGGACATTGATCGGCATCCCCAGGATGGCCAGGGCCAGGATCGGCTTCCCGCCCATGGCGTAGACGTCGGACAGGGCATTGGTCGCCGCGATCTGGCCGAACACGAACGGGTCATCGACCATGGGCATGAAGAAGTCGGTGGTCGCCACCACCGCCTGCTGCTCGCTGATCCTCCACACCGCCGCGTCGTCCGAGGTCTCGGTCCCGACCAGCAGCGACGAAAAGGCGGCCGCCGACGGCATCTCCGCCAGGATGTTCCGCAACCGCTCCGGCGCCATCTTGCACCCGCACCCGCCCCCGTGGGCCAGCGAGGTCAGGCGGGGTTCGGGGGTGGTGGCGCTTGTGGTCATGGCCGATCTTTAGACCGAAGGCCTTCCTTGATCGACAGCCCTTAGAGGGTGCCGCGACTCGCAAAGGCGAGCCTCGCCTTTCTGGCCTGCCAGGCACAGACACCTCCTGCCCCGGCACCCGGAAGCAACGGCGCCACCCACAACATCGGGTCGGGCGCAAAACTGCTGGTCGCGACCATGAGAGCCAGCAGTGAGACTGCTCCCCCCATTCCGGCGCAACTCACCACCCAGCGCCAAACAGGCATCGAGACGCTGGAGAGAAAGTAACAGGCCACGCCTGTCAGAACGGCCGGGACGATGCCCAAGCCGTAAGCGAAGGCTAAGGATAGGGGGATACCAACCATCAAGTCGGTCAGCGTCAGGGTCCCAAATCCAGAACCGCTCGAAGTGATTAGAAGCAAGGCCAGCAACTCGAGCCAGACCACTATCCAGCCGAAGAAGGGGCCCTTGGCAGCGAAGCCGCCGACAAACCCAACAAACCGGCCAGAGTCGAAGGCGCGAGACATGGCGAAAGGCTAAGCTTGAAAGACTGGGTTCACAACGTGATCCGATGCCACATCACCGCCATCACCCCTCGCCGAGACACCTCAGCGCAACTTCGAGGTTGCGCAGGCCGTCCTCGCCCGTCACCGCAGGCGTCTCGCCCGTGCGGATGGCGTGGGCGAAGGCTTCGAGTTCCTTCTTGAGCGGCTCGTTGGGCCAGCTCATCAGGCCGCGCGTGGAGTATGAGCCGTCGGGCTGCTGGCCGAAATATTCGGTGACCTGGCGGGTCATCAGGTCGGCGACGACGAACTTGTTATGGGTCGCGACCTGGAGGGTGCGGGTCTTGTAGGGGGTCACCCAGTTGGTGGTGATGTGGGCGATGGCGCCGTTCTCGAGCCGGAACTGAAGCAACGCCGTGTCCTCGCGGTCGGCCCGGGTGCGGGCCAGTTGCGGCTGGACCTCGGCGATCTCGGACCCCGTCAGGTGGCGGATGATGTCGATGTCGTGGACGGCCAGGTCGATGACCACCCCGACCTCGCCCATCCGGGGCGGGAAGGGGCCGACGCGGGTGATCTGGATCGAGATCACGTCCTCGCCCGCGATGGCGCGCTTGACCGCCTCCACCGCCGGATTGAACCGTTCGACCTGACCGACCATCAGGACACGGTCGTTGGCCTTGGCCGCATCGATCATCCGCTGGGCGTCGGCGACGGTGGCGGCGATCGGCTTTTCGACCAGGACGTGGACGCCGGCCTCCAGCAGGGCGACGCTGAGGTCCGCATGGTGGCGATTGGGCGTGGAGACGATCGCGGCCTCCAGCCCCCCGGCGACGAAATCGGCGGCCGTCGTGACCGGGCTGGCACCATAGGCCTCGGCAACGCCTTGCGCGGTCACCGCATCGGGATCGAACACCAGGGCCAGGTCGAACTCGCGCATCTCGGACAGGACGCGGGCGTGGTTCCTGCCCATGACGCCGACACCGGCGACGCCGGCGCGGAGGGGAGCGTGCAGCTGGGTCGGGTTCATGCGGTTCAGCCCTTGTACGAGGCGACGGCGGCGACGATCCGGTCCTGGGTCGCCTCGTCCAGATCGGAGTGCATCGGCAGGCTGATGACCACCTTCATCTTGGCCTCGGTCACGGGCAGACCCTGTGGTCCGCGCGGGTGCATGTCATAGGCCGGCTGAAGATGCAGCGGGATCGGATAATAGACCGCCGAGGGCACCCCCAGTTCGCGCAGATGGACCGCCAGACCGTCCCGGTCCGGATGCTCGATCGTGTACTGGGCCCAGTTCGAGACATTGCCGGCCGGCGTCTGCGGCACCGAGGCGACGTGCGGCGCCAGCAGGTCGTTGTAGCGGGCGGCGATCCGGTTGCGCCATTCGATCTCCTGACCGAAGACCTTCAGCTTCTCGATCAGGACGGCGGCCTGGACGGTGTCGAGGCGCGAGTTCATCCCGACGCGCATGTTCAGATATTTGGTGTCGTGCTCGAAGGTCCGGCCCACCAGGTCCTGCGACACCGCCTTGCCGTGGACCCGGAAGCTGTCGATCAGCTCGGCCAGGGCATCGTCATTGGTCAGCACCGCCCCGCCGTCGCCGTAGCAACCCAGCGGCTTGGCCGGAAAGAAGCTGGTCGTGGTCGCATCGGCCCACTTCAGCGGATGGTCGCCGTTGATCGTACAGCCGAACCCTTGCGCCGAGTCCGAGATCAGCTTCAGCCCGTGTTTGTCGCAGATGGCCTTGATGGCCGGATAGTCGGCGGGCTGACCGAACAGGTCGACGGCGATGACCACCCGTGGCTTCAACTTCCCCTCGGCGATCGTCGCCTCGATGGCGGCCTCCAGATGGCCGGGGTCCATGTTGTAGGTCGTGGCGTCGATGTCGATGAAGACCGGTGTCGCCCCCGTCCAGGGCACGATCTCGGCGGTGGCGCAGAAGGTGAAACTGGGCACGAAGACCGCATCGCCCGGACCCACGCCCCACGCCTTCAGCGGCAGGACCAGGGCATCGGTGCCGTTGCCACAGCCGAGCGCATGCTTCGCCCCGCCGAACGCGGCCAGGGCGGTCTCGAACGCGCGCACCGGCGGGCCCATGACATAGGCCCCGCTCTCGACGGCGGCCATCATGGCGGCCTCGATCTTGCCGCCGAGACGGGCGCGCTGGGCCTGAAGGTCGATGAAGGGCAGCATCGGCGATCGCTTTCTCTGAGGGGCCGCAAGGCAGGCGGACCGTGAGCGTTCCGGCGGTCGCTTCGGACGCGGCCGGCGTTTTCGTGTCGCGTCCCTACCGCATGACGGTTCCTGACGACAAACCCGAAGGAGTCACATCGCGTTGCGACTTGCAACGCGCAGGCCTAGACCTGCCCGGCCATGACCACGCAAGCGCTTGTTCCGGCGGTCTTCCTCGACCGCGACGGCGTCCTCAACGAGGACACCCACTATCCGCATCTGGAAGAGCATCTGACGCTGATCCCCGGTGCGGCCGAGGCGGTGCGGCGGCTGAACGGCCTGGGATACATGGCGGTGATCGTGACCAACCAGTCGGGGGTGGCGCGCCGGCTGTTCACCCTGGACCAGATGAACGCCTTCAACGACCTGCTGGTGCGCCGGCTGGCCGTCCAGGGCGCGCGGATCGGGGCGGTCTATGCCTGTCCATACCACTCCGACGGCTCGGACCCCGACTGGATCCACCCCGATCATCCGGACCGCAAGCCCAATCCCGGCATGATCCTGAAGGCCATGCAGGATCACCCGATCGACCCGGCCCGCTCCTTCCTGATCGGCGACCGGGACTCCGACATCGAGGCGGCCCGGCGGGCGGGCATTCCGGGCTTCCTGTTTCCCGGCGGCAACCTGTCCCAGTTCGTCGACGAGCTGCTGGGCACCTGAACTTTCGTCGGGTTCGCATTTCGTCACGCGATGAAATAGACTCGCGACAAATCAGGAGTTTGGTCTTGCCGACATCGACCGTTTCCTATGCCGAGCGACGCTGGACGTCGCACGACGGGCTCAGCTTGTTCGCCCGCGACTATGCCCCCGGCTCGGGCGCGGCCCATCTGCCGGTCATCGCCATTCACGGCCTGACCCGCAACAGTGCCGACTTCGACGCCATCGCGCCCCTGATCGCGCGCGGCGGACGCCGGGTGCTCGCCCTCGACGTGCGCGGCCGGGGCCGGTCCGACCGGGCCCCCGACCCCATGACCTATTCGCCGGAGGTCTATGCGAAGGACGTGCTGGCCCTGATGGACCAGTCGGGCATCGACCGGGCGGTCTTCCTGGGCACCTCCATGGGCGGGCTGATCACCATGGCGATCGCGGGCATGAAGCCGCGCGTCGTGACCGCCGCGATCCTGAACGACATCGGCCCGGAGGTCTCGCCCGAGGGCCTGGCCCGGATCGCCGCCTATTCCGGCCAGGCGGTGGACACCCCGACCTGGGCCGCGGCCGCAGACTATGCCCGATCGATCAATGCGGTGGCCTTTCCCCACTACGGCGACGCCGACTGGGAGGCGTTTGCGCGCCGCATCTTCCGTGAGGGCACCGAGGGCTCGCCGGTACTCGACTACGATCCCGACATCGCGGTGCCGATCCGGGCGGCGGGGGCCAAGGCGCTCGTCCCCAACCTGTGGCCCTGGTTCCGCAAGCTGGCCAAGAAGCGGCCGGTGCTGGTGGTGCGCGGCGCGACCTCCGACCTGCTCAGCGCCGAGATCGCCGCCAAGATGAAGAAGGCCGCCCCTGCCATGATCCTGGCCGAGATCCCCGGCATCGGCCACGCCCCCATGCTGGACGAGCCCGAGGCCAAGGCCGCGATCTTCGAGTTCCTGTCCGATCTCCCCTGATCGGCACGCGGGTTCGACATCCTGACAAACCCCCGTAAGGTGGCGTTCAGACGCCGTTCAGAGCGGCTCGCCCATAAACAGCCCATGATCCGCGCCCGCACCCTTCTTCTGGCCCTGTTGATCGCCGCGACCCCGGTCGTGGCGTCGGCCGAGGGCGCGCGCTTCGGCTTCGGCGGCGTAGCCTCGGGCCAGATCGACGGCGGTCGCCGCGACAAGGACCGCGAGGAGGCCGAGAACGGCCGCCGCCTGTCGCTGGGTGAGGTCGTCCGCATCGTCCAGTCGGGCCGCGAGGGCCGGATGCTGGGGGTTCGTCCCTCCGGCGATACGGCGGTGGTGCGCTGGGAATATCCCAACGGCCGGATCGCCGATATCACCGTGGACGCCCGCTCGGGCCGCATCATCGGAGAACGATAAGCCCATGCGCATCCTGCTCGTCGAGGACGACGTCGATCTGTCGCGTCAGTTGAAGACCGCCCTGTCCGACGCCGGATACGCCGTCGATCACGCCGCCGACGGCGAGGAAGCCCATTTCCTGGGCGACACCGAACCCTATGACTGCATCATCCTGGATCTGGGTCTGCCCAAGATCGACGGGGTCTCGGTGCTGGAACGCTGGCGGCGCGACGGCAAGGCCACGCCGGTGCTGATCCTGACCGCGCGTGGGGCCTGGTCCGACAAGGTGTCGGGCTTCGACGCCGGGGCCGACGACTATCTGACCAAGCCCTTCCACACCGAGGAGCTTCTTGCCCGGCTGCGCGCCCTGCTGCGGCGTTCGGCGGGGATCGCGTCGGCGACCCTGTCGTGCGGGGGTTTGCGCCTCGATCCGCGCGCGGCCCGCGCCACCGTCAACGGCGAACCCCTGCGGCTGACCTCGCTCGAATACCGGCTGCTGCATTACATGATGATGCACCAGGGCCGGGTGATCAGCCGGACCGAACTGGTCGAACACCTGTACGATCAGGACTTCGACCGCGATTCCAACACCATCGAGGTCTTCATCGGCCGGGTGCGCAAGAAGGTCGGGTCCGACCGGATCGAGACCGTGCGCGGCCTCGGCTATCGCCTGACCCCCCTGGCGGGCGAAGCGGTCGAGGCGTGAGCCGCAACGATTGATGAATCAGGCCGCGCGCGAGACCCCCGTAGACGAAACGACGGGCGTCGAGACACCGGCCCCGACAGGGTCGGCGACTCCCCTGTCGCGCGGATGGCGGCGCTGGCAGCTGGGGGCCGGCCGGTCCCTGACCCGGCGACTGGTCCTGCTCGCGGCGGCCTGGATCGCGGCGGCCCTGGTCATCACCGGCTTCGTCCTGACCTCCCAGTTCCAGGAATCCGGACTGCGGCGCCTCGGCGGCGTGCTCAACCAGACCATCGACACCCTGGCCCTGCGCACCACCGCCGCACCGACCAAGGTGGTCACGCCCCAGATCCTCGACGAACGCACCCAGCAGCCCCTGTCGGGCAAATACTGGTCGGTCGCCGAGCCGGACGGGCAGGGCGGCTTTCGCGTCCTGGCCCGCTCCCTGTCGATCTGGGACAGCGATATCCCGGCGCCGTCCAATCTCGTCGCCCGTCTCGAAGGCGGCTTTGGCCAGACTCTGACCTACAATGACGTCGGTCCGATCGGCGAACCCCTGCGCGTCGCCGCCACCATGAAGATCCTGCCGGGCCGCCAGACGCCGATCATCTTCCTGGCCGCCATCGACCGGTCCGAAATCGACGCCGACACCCGCGACTTCGCCACCCTGACCTGGATTTCCCTGGCTCTTCTGGGGCTGGGCCTGATGGCGGCGGTCTTCATCCAGGTGCGGATCGGGCTGAACCCCCTCTATGACCTGCGGGTCGAGATCGCCAACGTCCGCCACGGCAAGGCCGCCCGGATCGAACGCGCCTATCCGGTCGAGATCGCTCCCCTGGCCGAACAGGTGAACCGGTTGCTGGACCACAATCAGGAGGTGGTGGAGCGCCAGCGCACCCACGTCGGCAACCTGGCCCACGCGCTCAAGACCCCCCTGTCGGTCATGCTGGCGGAGGCCGACGGCCGCGACGAACCCCTGGCCAATCTGGTCCGGCGCCAGACCGAGATCATGAAGGGCCAGGTCGATCACCACCTGCGCCGCGCCCGCGCCGCCGCCCGCGCCGCCCACGGCCTGGGCGAACGCACCCCCGTCGACGAAGTGCTGGACGAGATGGCGGTCATGCTGGAGCGGGTGTTCCAGACCAAGGGTGTGGAGATCGACTGGCGCGCGCCCGACGACCTGGCCTTCCTGGGCGAGCGCCAGGATCTGCAGGAGATCCTGGGCAACCTGATCGAGAACGCCTGCAAATGGTCCAAACGACGCGTCCGCATCTCGGCTGGGGCCAGCGGCCTGGGCCAGATGATCGTGGTGGTCGAGGACGACGGCCCCGGCCTGCCCGAGGACCAGCGCGAGGGGGCCCTGAAGCGCGGCCAGCGGATGGACGAGGAGGCGCCGGGCTCGGGCCTGGGCCTGTCCATCGTTGACGACCTGACCCGCGCCTATGGGGGTCGCCTGACCCTGGCCGCCAGTGACATGGGCGGGCTCAAGGTCATCCTTGAACTTCCCGCCGCCGACGCCTGAGACGCTGTTTGGGCGGTGCAAGGGTTCATCACCAAGGCCACCAAGGACTCACGAAGGGCACGAAGAGACCGAGCGGGGTTTCGATATCGCGGATACGGAGGTCCAAGGCGCGGACGAAGTAAGGCGGCTCCGCCGCTTTCCAGTCTTCTCTCGGTTCAGTGCTGACACTCGCCACCTGCTCGGTCCCGTTGTGTCCTTTGTGCCGTCGTGGTGCCCGTTGTGATGAACTCTCTATCCGCCTGTCGATCGCCTCAACTGAAGCGACGATTGCTCCAGGTGTCTTGGTGTCCTTCGTGAGTCCTTGGTGTCCTTGGTGATGAACCTCTTGCCTTCAGGTCGGTGACGACTTTCCAGACAGTCCCTGCCCCAGAGCGGGCGGCAGAAACCGTTAACCTTCTCGTTTTACGGTGAAGGTCTCTGCTTTGCGGTCGTGGGGGCCGCCTCTTCATGTCCGATCTGTCGGTCGCCCATCGCGCCGCCCTGGCGCAACTGATCGAAAACGTCCCCGACCGGACCTTGCGGCAACTCGCCCTCGCCGTCGCGGGCATGCCCGGCGACAAGGCCCGCACCCTGGAATCCATGCTGGCCCAGGCCGGGATCGACCGGGTCCGCCGCACCCACGCCCTGACCGCCATCGCGCCCATGTTCCGGCCCCGCCCGGACGGCGTCGCCGCGACCACCTTCCCCGCCCCGGTCCTGGCCCGCCTGTGGAAGGCGGCCTCGGCGAACCAGGGCGACATACTGGCCTATCTGGACCCCGACGAGTATGGCGAGCGCGACGCCTATCGCGTGGCCGCCGTCTGTACCCGCCTGTACGCCGCCGGGGCCGCCGCCGTCCGCGATCAGGCCGAGGCCGTCTGGCCCGCAGGTCTCGCCTCTGCCGACCGGGATGCCGGGCTCATCGCCCTGGCCCGGGTCTGCGATCTGGGCGGTCTCGTCCACCGCGCCCTGCCCTCGCTCGGGGCCTGGACGGGTCGGCCGGACGGAGACCAGGTCGCCGAGCTTCGCCTGCTGCTGCGCGACGCCGCCGCCATCTCGCCGGACGGGGCGCAGGAACTGCTCGACATCCTGTTCGCCCACCTGGACGACGCACCCATGATCCTGCGGCTGGTCACCCACTCGTCCAGCGCCGCCGGTCGCGACAGCTTCCTCAGCGGATCGGAACTGGCCGTCTTCGTCGACCGTCTGATCGATGCGGCCGAAGACCGCGCTCGCAGCGTCGACGCCTGGAAGGCCGGCCAGCCGGTCGAGACCCTGCATCACGCCCTGACCTGGATCGCGACCTTCCTCACCGAAAGCGACGCCACGGTCCAGATCCATCCCGACACCGCCTGGGGCAAGCGGATCCGTCAGGTCCGGCTGGGGGTATCCAAGACGGTCGGTGCGCTTCTGGGCCGCGTCCAGCGCGCGGTCACGCCCGCCCTGCCCATGACCAGGGTCCAGACCGCCGGACGGATGACCCGCGAGATGCCGCAGCTGGACATACCCCTGGACCCCGCGACGACGGCCTCCGCCGGGGATGCCCTGGACCTGGTGCGGATCCTGCGCGCCCCGGCCGGCGTCTTTGGGTGCGAGGCCCAGCGCATCGGGCTGGTCACCGATCTGACGACCCAGGTGTTCAACTACGCCGATCTGGCGCTGGAAGAGATCAACGCCGGCGACGTCACCGACGAGGCCCTGGCGATCCGCCGTGTCGAACTGGCGGCGGACTTTCTGGATCGTCTCGAAGCCGTCGATCAGGCCCGCACCATGCGACGCCGCGTCGCGGTGGCGGGCCACAGCCACCAAGCCCACTCGCCCCGGGCCGCCTGACCCGCTAGAGGGTCTGCGATGATCGCTTTCTGGATCCTGGCCGCCCTTGCGACCGCGCTCGCGGCCTGGCTCGTGCTGACCGGCGCGCGCCGCGGCGTGGACGCCGGCGGCCTGAGCGCGCCCGACCTCGCCGCCGCCGAGCTGGGCGAGCTGGACCGGCTGAAGGCACGCGGCTTGCTGGCCGAGGACGCCTTCGCCGCCGCCCGCGCCGAGGCCGCCCGCCGCCTGA
>NZ_JBIIAY010000121.1:0-9168 GCF_044239655.1 Brevundimonas sp. | reverse complement strand
GCTGCAGCCGGTCGGCCATGGTCAGCATGTCCGAGAACTTGAGGCCGAGCTCGTGCTGGGCCGGGGCCACCTCGTGGTGGTGCTTCTCGGGCTGCATGCCCATGTCGCGCATCACGCCCAGCATCTCGGCGCGCAGGTCCTGGCCGGAATCGACCGGGTTGACGGGGAAATAGCCGCCCTTGGGCCCAGGGCGGTGACCCATATTGCCCTCGGTGTATTCCGAGCCCGTGTTGGCCGGGAGTTCGATCGAGTCGTAGGAATAGCCGGTGTTGCCCGGCTGGGTCGTCCAGCGCACGTCGTCGAAGATGAAGAACTCGGCTTCGGGGCCGAAATAGACCACGTCGCCCACGCCGGCCGACTGGATGTACTGTAGGGCCTTCTTGGCCATGGAGCGGCTGTCGCGGTTGTAGGGCTCGCCGGTGTCCGGGTTCATCACGTCGCAGAACAGGAACATCGTCGTGGCCTGATAGAACGGGTCGATATAGGCCGTCGTCAGGTCGGGCTTGAGCAGCATGTCCGACTCGTTGATCGCCTTCCAGCCGGCGATCGAGGAACCGTCGAACATCGTGCCTTCGTTGAGGAAATCCTCGTCGACCAGGTCGATGTCGAAGGTGACGTGCTGCAGCTTGCCCTTGGTGTCGGTGAAGCGGACGTCGACGTATTTCACGTCCTTGTCCTTGATCTCTTTCAGGATCTTTTCGGCGGTGCTCATTCTCGGGTGGTCCTGTTTCTTCTGGGGAGAGAGGGAACGCGAACGACCGCGCGGACGCGGCCGGGTACTGTAGTCGTCAGACCGCCTGTGCCCCGGTTTCTCCGGTGCGGATGCGGATGACGTCGATCACATCGGTGACGAAGATCTTTCCGTCGCCGATCTTGCCGGTGCGAGCGGCGGTCTGGATGGCCTCGACCACGGCCGGGTAGAGGTCGTCGGAGACCACCACCTCGATCTTGATCTTGGGCAGGAAGTCGATGACGTACTCCGCCCCGCGATAGAGCTCGGAATGGCCCTTCTGGCGGCCATATCCCTTGGCCTCCAGCACAGTCATCCCCTGCACTCCGATGTCCTGGAGCGCCTCCTTCACATCGTCCAGCTTGAACGGCTTGATGACGGCTTCGATCTTCTTCATGGGCACCCCGTGACCGGCGTTTCGAACAGCCGGTCGCTCGGGGACGAAAGGGACATCGCATTGCGGTATAAGGCAAGGGCTGCCTTCGAATTTTCCTCAATGTGCGGCCCCGGAAACGTCATGACGCAAGAATATTCCACGCCCGGATCGTGGCGCGCACTGTTTCCCTGGCCGACTCTGCAAACCCACAAGCATGAGAGGGGCAGGCTGGGGGTGGTTTCGGGTCCGGCCCTGAGGACCGGCGCCGCGCGGCTGTCGGCCAGAGGCGGCTTGCGGATCGGGGCCGGGCTGGTGCGAATCCTCTGCCCCCCGGACGCGGCGCTGGTCGTCGCGGCGGCGGTCGAGGCGGTCATGGTCGACGAGTTCGCCTCGCCCGAGGCCCTGATGAAACTGGCCGAGCCGCTGGACGCCGTGGTCATCGGGCCGGCGGCGGGTCTGGGTGAGGGGACGGTGCATAATCTGCAGGCCCTGGCCCGGACGGGCGCGGCCCTGGTGGTGGACGCCGACGCCCTGACAATCTTTCGCGACCGGCCGGCTGTGCTCTTCGCCTGTCTGGATCGTGACGACGTGCTGACGCCGCATGAGGGGGAATTCGAGCGAATCTTCCCGGGATTGCTGGCACAGGGCCGGGAGGCGGCGGCGAGGGTCGCGGCCGGACAGGCGCGGGCCGTGGTGGTGCTCAAGGGACCGCAGACGGTGATCGCCGCGCCGGATGGCCGGATCGCGGTCAATGACAACGGCGTGCCCTGGCTGGCCACGGCGGGCAGCGGCGACGTCCTGGCCGGGATGATCGGCGGCCTGATCGCCCAGCGCATGGACAGTTTCGAGGCCGCGCGGGCTGCGGTCTGGCTGCATGCGGATGCGGCAGCGCGATTCGGTCCCGGCCTGATCGCCGAGGACCTGCCCGAGATACTGCCTGCGGTGCTGGCGGGCCTTCGTCCGGCGTGACCGGGGCCCGCCCGCCGGGCGTCAGGGCAGGGGACGGACGTTGTTCGTGGCGCTAATCTCCTGGGGTTCGCCGTCCAGCACCAACCGCACCCTCGATCCCACCGGGGCGGACCGGGGTGCCGACAGGGTCACCGTCTGGACCTTGGGCTGAAGGTCATCGGGTGCCGCCAGGCTTGCGAACCGGGTGCTGGCCAGCACGGCCCCATCCGGTCCCTCGAGGACAACGCGCCCGGCCGGAGAGGCGACGCCCCCCAGGCCGTGGACCGTGACCGCCAGCCGCCCGCCGCGCCGCACCACATCGTCCACGCCGATCCCGACGTCGGGCCGGGTGGCCATGGCCGGGCCTGCCTCGGTCAGGGCGAAGGTGACGACGCTGGGTCCGGGCGGCAGGGTCACGGGCAGGCCCTCGCCGGGGCCGAACGCCACGGTCGATGCGGCGCCCGCGTCCGGCCGGTCGTCGCCGTCCGCGTCGGCACCCTGCGTCACCGTCCATTGCCCCGGCGTGACCTGACCGCCTGATATCGTTGCCGCGACATGCCGGTCGGCCAGGTTCCAGACCACGACGCGGAAGCCGTCGGCCGCCGGCTCGCGTACCAGGATCGCCGTCTTCAGCGCATCCTCGGAGTCTTCGAAGCGCCAGCTGATCCGGTTGCCCGGCACGATCCGGTTGCGCGCATGGGCGACGCCGCCCAGCCGAGCGCGCTGCATCTGGTCCGACGGCACATCGACGCGGTCGGACCACCAGTGATCCTCGGTCTGCATCGTCATCCGCACCGAGGCGAAGCGGATCTCGTCGGCATACAGCCGCTCCAGCAGCGAGCGGTCGCCGGTCTCGGCAGCGGCAAAGGTCAGGGCGTCCGGCGAAGCGCCCGGTCTGGCGGCGGCGGCAACCCACCCCTGGCTGATCTCGGGGCGTCTGAGCTCGCGCGCGACGTCGGCGGTGATGCCGGACCAGCCCGGCGTTCCCGGCTCGCCCATCGGCGTCAGATATTTGGCGTCACCGGTCCAGCGATACGACGCCCACAGCAGCATGTTGGTCGGCCCCAGACCCGTGCCGCGCTGGGCGTCCGTTGTCCAGTTGATGTCGGCGGGCCAGGTAACCCCGCCGTCCGCGCCCGGCTTGCCGTGCGCCAGATAGCCGTCGGCCAGTTCCAGCATGAGGGCCCTCAGACGCGGAGAGCCGTTGTAGTCGACCAGTGCATATCCGGGATGCAGGATCAGGTTCGACTGCGACTTGGACCAGTCCCAGGGCGTGTCGCGCGCGAACAACGACCCGGAGAAGTTGGACGAGATGATATGCCGGTGGCCCGCTGCGTTGATCTGGGTCAGGTCGCTGTACCGACGCGCCGTCGCCATCAGCCGCTCGATGGTCTTGGGGTCGCCCCGGTTCAGCATGGCCGCCTGGCTGATCGCGTTGACGCCTTCCTCATAGACGTGAAGCTCGTCGGTCTGGATCATGCCCAGGCCGTTGTCCCACATGCCGTTGCGATAGCTGGCCTCGATCAGGGCCAGCAGGGAGGCGTTGAACTTGTCCGGATCGACGCCCATCAGGGCCGGGCCGACCCACTGGTTGGTCATGTCGGTGTCGTCGGAAATGCCCCCGCCGAACTCGCCCTCGACCTGGCGGTTGTCGATCCACCAGTTGATGAAGGTCCGCACCTGTTTCAGGTCCTCGACCTGGCGGAAGGCCCACAGCGGCACGCCCGCCGGCGGCGTGGCCTGGGTGAAGGCGGGCAGGGGCTGGGACGCGTTCCACTCGCTCCAGTAGGCCCGGCCCTCGACATTGTCGGGATCGACCCGGAGCAGGTCGGTCAGGTCCAGATAGAATTGGTCGAACAGGGCCAGGTCGCGTGTGATCTGGCGTTCCTCGACCAGGAAGCCATAGCTGTCCTTGATCTGCATCAGCCGGTCGGCGACGTGCTCGGGCCGGGCGGCGTCGCGGTCCTTGAAGATCAGCCGCACGGCCATCCCGTCCAGGCTCTGGGCACTGAAGTCGGCGGCCGACGATGCCACGGTCAGGTACAGGCTGTTGTCGTTGTCCAGCACCCGGTCGCGCGTATCCAGGAACACCGTCCGCGCCTCGCCCGGCTTGACCGAAACATTGATGTCCAGCAGGTCGCGCAGGGCCCAGGTCGGGTCCTTCACCCGGATGTTCAGCGAGATCAGCCCGTCCGGGCCCGGCGTCGCGGTCAGGGCCGGGATCTCGAGCGCCAGCCCGTCGAGACCGCCCGCCTCCTGATAGCTGAGCGTCGGCACATTGCGGATCAGGGGGCCGGCGGCCCGGCCGCGCCGGAACTCGATCGGGATGACCACGTGGGCGATGGGTCGGGCACCGCTCAGCGCCGTCGTGCGCGGCGCGGTAGGGGCGCTGCCCGGAAGGGCGGCGACGGTGTCACGCTCCTCGGCCGGATAGCGCCCGGCGATGAAGGCCGACAGGTCGTCGGTGGCGACATAGGACGGCTCGACCCCTGCGCGCACGACATAGCGATAGTCGCCGATACTGTCGGGCACAGCGCCGGCCGTGACGTTGTAGACGCCGATCTCCTGGATCGGGGTCTCCTGCTCGACATTGACGAAGCGGATGGCGCCGCCGTCGCGGCCCTCGACACGCGTCGTCGTGCGCTCGACTCCGCGCGGGCGGGTGGCCAGGGGCCGGGGCGTGCCGGCGTCCACGATCTTGCTGGATGCGATCGTTGCGTCGACGGCCGACAGGGTGCCGAAGGCTGCGCCCTGGATCTCTACCTGGTTCCACGGTTCGTCGGGCAGGAACCAGGTCGCCGACTTGCCGCCCATGGAATAGACGTCCCAGTCCGGCAGGATGAAATAGTCGCTGCGTCCGGTCAGGCGCGACCGGTTGTAGACGCCGGGCCAGGTCGTCTCGCGGATGCCGTCGTTGCCGAACATCAGCCGCTGGGCGATGTCGCGTTGGTCGGTGAATTCGACCCGGCGGATGCGGGTCACCGGATCGGCCAGATAGGGCACCGGACCCTGATCGAAGCCGAAGCGGCGATCCCAGGCGGGCCGCCAGTCAGCCGGGGGCGGGGACGCGACCGGGTTGGCGACAAGGCTGACCAGAGCCTGAACCTCACCCTGATCCAGCGCGTGGTCATAGATGCGCAGGTCGTCATAGTCCGAACCGCGCGTGAAGCTGTAGCGGCTGTGAACCTGGATCGGCGACACGATCCGTCCGGCCGTGCCGAACTGGTCCAGGGCGGCGTCCAGCACCGCCGGGGTCCGTGTCGCCGCGACCCGCCTGCCGTCGACATAGAGGACGACCCCCTCGGCCTCGTCCCAGCTGAAGGCCAGATGCATCCAGGCGTCGGGCGCAGGCGGCTGAGGCATCTTCCACGACACCCGGACGCGGGCCAGGTTGGTGTCGGTGACGAAGGCGTCGAAACCTTCACCGTTCCAGTCAATCCGCAGGAAGGTCATGTCCCAGCTGGAATGGTTGGCATAGCCCACCCGGAACAGGACGAAGGGGGTCGGGCCGGTCGCGTAGCGAGGCCGCCAGTCGAACGCGATCGTGCCTCTCTGGGCATAGATGTTGCCGGGCGCGGACCAGGCCAGCTGCTGATCGTCGGTGCCCTCGAGATAGCCGCCGTCGGCGCCGCCGGTGGGTTTCAGGCTGATCTTGTCGGCGAAGGTGGGCTCGGCCTGACCTGCCGCCACATCGGCCGTCAGCGCCGTATCGGCCGACATCCGGAACAGCAGTCCGTCACCGGTAGGGGAGGGGCTCTGCGCCTGGGCCAGGGACGGCAAGGCGAGCCCGGCCAGAAGCGCAGCCGCGCAGGCGGTGGAGCGAAGAGCAAGCATGACTGTACCTCGGCGTCGTCCCTGTGCGGCTCGATCGACCGCTTGGGTTCAGGTTATGACACCGGTGTCTCAAAGCAAGGGGTTTGAGAGAAGCCTCGGTCGCGAACGGGTCAGGCGAGAACGCGGGGCAGTTTGAACGTCACCGTCTCCCGTTCGCCGGGATCGTCGATCATCGTCACGTCGAATCGCTCGCGGATCGCTGCGATCAGGGCCTGGATCAGCGGTTCGGGGGCCGAGGCGCCGGCGGTGATGCCGACCGTGGACACGCCGTCGAACCAGCTCCAGTCCACCTGGGACGCATCGTCGACCAGCCGCGCATCCTCCGCCCCGGCCCGCAGCGCCACCTCGACCAGCCGCACCGAGTTCGACGAGTTCGGCGAGCCCACCACCAGCACCAGGTCCGACCCGTCCGCCAGACCCTTCACGGCCTCCTGACGGTTGGTGGTCGCATAACAGATGTCTTCCTTGTGCGGGTCCGGCAGTTCGGGGAAGCGAGCCTTGAGCACGCTCAGGATCTCTGCGGTGTCGTCCATCGAGAGCGTGGTCTGGGTGGCGTAGGCAAGGGGGGCGTCGCCCGGTCGCTGGACCGCCTGCGCATCCTCAACGGTCTCGACCAGGGTGATGGCACCGTCCGGCAGCTGGCCCATGGTGCCGACGACCTCGGGGTGACCGGCGTGGCCGATCAGCAGGATGTGGCGTCCGGCGGCGTGGTGGCGTTCGGCCTCGACATGGACTTTGGAGACCAGGGGGCAGGTGGCGTCGAGATACAGCATCTGGCGCGCGCCGGCCGCCGCCGGCACCGACTTGGGCACCCCGTGAGCCGAGAAGACGACGGGCCGGTCGTCGGGGCATTCGTCCAGTTCCTTGACGAAGACCGCGCCCATGACCTTCAGACGCTCGACCACATGCTTGTTGTGGACGATCTCGTGGCGGACATAGACCGGTGCGCCGAACTTCTCGATCGCCCGCTCGACGATCTGGATGGCGCGATCGACCCCGGCGCAGAAGCCGCGTGGCGTGGCCAGACGAACATTCATCGGTCGGCGGATCGGGGAAATCGCGTTCATGCCCCTTAGGTAGCGGTTCCGGCCGCTGATCGCCACCGCGAGCGTTTGCCGCGCCTCGCTTTAGCCGCTATCAGCACCCAGCGTGGCAGGGTCGGCGCCGACCCCTGTGCAGCGCCTCCTTTCGGCTGTCGGATACTTCCCTTGATGCGTCGCGTTATCTCCGTTCAGGCAGCCGCCCTGGCTGCCGTCGCCCTGTACGCCGGTTCGGTTCCGGTCGCGGCTCACGCCCAGTCCATCCCGGGACAACAACAGGGCCAGCGCGACCGCCAGCAGGGCCAGCAGGAAGAAGAGGGTGCCAGCCGCCGTCCTGCGCGGATCGCCCCGCTGAACCAGCGCGCCAACGCTGGCCCCTGTCCCTATGTGAAGATCCTCTACGACGCCGCCCGCTACGTCGAACTGGCCGACAACCGCCCGGCCGTCGCCAATGTCGGCTATACCGGCGAGATCGAGGGCGTCACTGCCGGCTGCAGCTATCGCGGCGACGATCCGATCACCGTCCAGATGGACCTGCTGTTCAATCTCGGCCGGGGCGCACAGGCGACCGCTGATCAGCGCACCTATCGCTACTGGATCGCCGTCACCGCCCGTAACGAGGCGGTCCTGGCCAAGGAATATTTCGACCTGCCGGTGGATTTCGAGGGTGCCCGCACCGCCTCGGTGACCCAGGAAAAGACGATCGTCATCCCGCGCGCCGACTCGGAGACATCCGGTTCGAATTTCGAGATCCTGGTCGGTTTCGACGTCACGCCCGAAATGGCCGCCTTCAACCGCGACGGCAGCCGGTTCCGCGTCAACGCCGGCACCGCGCCGGTCGCCCAGCCCCCCGCTCAGTAATGGCCGACCTCAAGACCGAACTGGGCGAAGCGGTGGCCGCCGCCTTCGCCGCCGAAGGCGTGGATGCGGCCCTTGCCCGCGTGACCACCTCCGACCGTCCCGATCTGGCGGACTTCCAGTCCAACGGCGCACTCGCCGCCGCCAAGGCGCTGAAGGCCAATCCGCGCGACCTGGCGACCCGGGTCGCCGCGCGCCTGTCCGGCGATCCACGCCTGTCGGGCGTCGAGGTGGCCGGCCCGGGCTTCATCAACTTCAAGGTCGCGGATGAGACGCTGGCGACGCGGGCCCAGGCCATCGCCGGTGACACCGCACTGGCCGGCGCCTCGGCCGTGACGACCCCGCGCAAGGTCGTGATCGACTATGCCGGTCCGAACGTGGCCAAGCCGATGCACGTCGGGCACCTGCGCTCCTCGATCATCGGTGAGAGCCTGAAGCGGCTGTTCCGTCTGCGCGGCGACACCGTCTGGGGCGACGCCCATTTCGGCGACTGGGGCTTCCAGATGGGGCTGCTGATCGTCGCCGTCGGCGACGAGGGCAGGGCCGACGGCTTTCTGACCGACGGTGACGGGCCGTTCCCGGATGTCAGCCCGGTCAGTCTCGAAGACCTTGAACGCCTCTATCCGGCCGCCGCCGCCGAGGCCAAGGAAGACCCCGCCTTCCGCGACCGCGCCCGCAAGGCGACGGCCGAGCTTCAGTCCGGCCGCCCCGGCTATCGCGCCCTGTGGCAGCATTTCGTGGCCGTCAGCCGCGCGGCCCTGGAGCGTGAGTTCGGCGCGCTGGGCGTCACCTTTGATCTCTGGAACGGCGAGAGCGACGCCGATCCGCGCATGGTCGAGATGATCGCCCATCTGGAGGCCAAGGGCCTGCTGGTAGAGGACGACGGTGCCCGGGTGGTCCACGTCGCCGGCCCCGGCGAGACCCGCAAGAAGAAGCTGGCCGACGGCTCGGTCATCGAGGCCCCCAGCCCGCCGCCACTGCTGGTTATCTCTTCCGAAGGCTCGGCCATGTACGGCACGACCGACCTGGCCACCATCGTGGACCGCCGCGAGACGATCGATCCCGACCTGATCCTCTATGTCGTGGACGAGCGTCAGGCCGAGCATTTCGAACAGGTTTTCCGCGCCGCCTATCTTGCCAGTTATGCCGAACGCGGCGCCCTCGAGCATCTCGGCTTCGGCACCATGAACGGCACGGACGGCAAGCCGTTCAAGACCCGCGCCGGTGGGGTGTTGAAACTCCACGACCTGATCACCCAGGCCCGGGACAAGGCTCGCGCTCGCCTGACCGAGGCCAATCTCGGCGTCGACCTGTCGCCCGACGAGTTCGAAGCCACGGCTCACAAGGTCGCTATCGCCGCGCTGAAATTCGCCGACCTGTCG
>NZ_JBIIAY010000026.1:0-29900 GCF_044239655.1 Brevundimonas sp. | reverse complement strand
GTTCACACCCAGCAGCAGTTCGACCTTCTCCTCGATCGGCACTTCCATGGCGTTGCGACGGATCGGCGTCTTCCAGGAAACCTCGCCCACGCCCTGCGTCGGAGCCAGTTGGACGGGTTGAGTTTGATGCCTGGCATTGGCCTTGGCGATGGCGACGGCCAGGCGGGCGGCGTCGGCCACGGCCTCAGCCGTCAGGGTGTTGGTGGCGGCGAAGCCCCACGCCCCGTCGGCGATGACGCGGACGCCTGTGCCTGTTGATTCCGTGTTGACGACGTTCTGGACGTTGGCTTCACGGGTGATCACGAACTGGCGGATGTAGCGACCCACGCGGACGTCGCAGTAGGATGCTCCTGCGGCCGCGGCCGCGCTCAGCCCGGCGTCAGCGAGACGCTTCTTGACCCCCAGATCTATGGTCTCGACCAGTTGTTCGGCCGCGATGGCGCGCCCGGAGAACCCGGGTAGAAGAAGTCCTCCAGCGCCAATGCCGCATGCGGCGAGGAATGAACGTCGATCCAAGGCTAGTTCTCCACCAGATTGCCGGACACTATACGCAGGGTTCTGCCAGGCTCCGTGACGAGGCCCTCGTTTGCGCTGGCGTCATCTTTGACACCCGGCAAGCGGACGTCAAACGATCGACGCCTTGGAGTCCGCTTCATTACGAAAACTTCACGCCGAGGCCGTGACGGCCGAACGACGATCTTTGAGCGGTTCCCGCATGCATGTTCGGCTTACCCATGGACAACGCTTCGGTGGAACGAATTTCCTGCGCCCTGAAAAGCGATCCCGTTCATCACCTTTGGCGAACCGTCGATGACGAGGGGAAGGTCCTGGACGTCGTTGCCCAGCGACAGCGGGACACAGCGGTCGCGACCAAGATGATAAGGTGCCTTCTGCGTAACCAGCCGTGAAGCCTCCACCGGCCGGGTCGGCTCCGCGAGAACATCTTACTCTGCCGGGTTCGTCATGCGCGACGAGGCTCGGGGCCTAGCCAAGGAGTCGCTGCCAGCACAAGTCCCTGATTCATTCCCTGATCGTAGGGAACTCCTCCGGATCATTCACCGACTGCGAGGGGGCAGGGCGCGGCAAACGGCGCTGCCAGAGCGCAAGTTTGCGCAACTTCGGTGCCAGATCGCAGGACATCGGACGCGCCGAACCCTGCATAAATCGGGTCCTGCGAGTGAGGCCTGACACAGTGATGCAGATTGATAAAAAGTCTGGCGGAAGAGGTGGGATTCGAACCCACGGACGGGTTTCCCCGTCGCCGGTTTTCAAGACCGGTTCCTTAAACCACTCGGACACTCTTCCTGACAGCGACGCCGCGATAGCCCGGAGGCTTTCGCGCTGCGGCGGGTCCATAGCAGGCCTTGGGCAGATTAACCAAAACGGAAATGTCTGACGGCACAATCCGGGTCTCGCCGGGCGCATCCGGCCGCCGGAGAGCCGTTCATGAGAGCCGCCTGGACACGGGGTGCGCTGATCCTGGCCCTGACCGGCCTGCTGGGCGCCTGCGCCGGCCTCGGTGGGGCCGAGGGCGGATCACGGGTCCCGGTCGTGCGCGACCCTGCGCCCATCGTCGCCGGGACCATGCGGCCCTATCAGGTGCGCGGGCGCTGGTACCGCCCGGCCGAACAGCCGAACTATGACGAGACCGGCATGGCCTCCTGGTACGGAGCCCAGTTCAACGGTCGCCCGACCGCCAGCGGCGAACGGTTCGACATGACGGCCCTGAGTGCCGCCCACAAGACCCTGCCGCTGCCGGCCCTGGTCGAGGTCACCAACCTGGCCAACGGTCGCTCGGCCGTCGTGCGGGTCAATGACCGGGGGCCTTTCGCAGAGAACCGCATCATCGACCTGTCGCGCGCCGCCGCCGAGGAGATCGGCCTGCTGACCCGGGGCGTCGGCGAGGTCCGTGTTCGCTACATCGGGCCCGCCCCCCGCAGTGGCGGGGCCGGCGTCCAGTATGCCGCCGCCCGGCCGCCGGAACCACGCCGGGCCCGCAACCGCGACGGCGACGACCGCTTCTGGGTCCAGGCGGGATCCTTCTCCGACAGTGACACCGCCCATCTGGCCGCCGAATCGCTGGGCGAGCGAGCGAGGGTCAGCGCCGCCCGCGTCGACGGCCGCCGCTATTTCCGCGTTCTGGTCGGTCCCTGGGACGACGCCAACACCGCCGAACAGGCGCGTCAGGGCATCGTGGCGCGCGGCGTGCGGGATGCCCTGTTGATATCCGGCCGCTGATTTCGTCCCCGGGGTTGGCCCCGGGCGTCCCCGCCGTCATTGTGCGCCGATGCGCGGACGGTTCATCACATTCGAAGGCGGCGAGGGTGCCGGCAAGTCCACCCAGGTTGCCCGCTTGACCGAAGCCCTGCGCAGCCAGGGCATCGACGTCGTCCGCACCCGTGAACCCGGCGGCTCGACCGGTGCCGAACAGATTCGCGATCTGGTCCTGAACGGCGCGGCCGAACGCTGGTCGCCGATGACCGAGACCCTGCTGATGTACGCCGCCCGGGCCGATCATCTGGAGCGGACCATCCGGCCGGCCCTGGCCGCCGGCCGGTGGGTCCTGTGCGACCGGTTCGCCGATTCCAGCCGTGCCTACCAGGGGGCAGGCGGCGGGGTCGATGCGGCCTTCATCGAGCAGATGGACGCCGCCGTCGTCGGTGCCGATCAACCCGACCTGACCCTGATCTTCGACCTGCCCGTCGAGATCGGCCTGGCCCGTGCGCTGGGCCGTGGCGATGCGTCGGAGGTCCGCTTCGAATCCAAGGGTCAGGCCTTCCATCAGCGCCTGCGCGAGGGCTTCGCCGCCATCGCCGCTGCTCATCCCGGCCGTTGCCGCGTCATCGACGCCCATGGCGACCCCGACGTGGTCTTCGCCCGGGTCCAGGCGGCGATCCAGCCCCTGCTGACCGCCGTGGCGGCATGAGCGAGCATCCGCGCGGCCGGTTCGACCTGCAGCCGTCGCCGGACGCCGAACGGGCCTTTGAGGACGCGCGGACACGCGGCCGACTGCATCACGCCTGGCTGCTGTGCGGGCCCGAGGGCGTCGGCAAGGCGACCTTCGCCTATCGTGCGGCGCGTCGCCTGCTTGGCGCAGTCCCCGACCCGTCGCGCGGCCCGCTGGGCAGCCGTCCCGACGATCCGGTCTGCCGCCTGATCTCGGCCCAGTCCCATCCCGACCTGCTGGTGCTGGAGCGGCTGGTCGATGGGGGCAAGACCAAGAAATCGATCTCGGTCGATCAGGCCCGCGACCTGCCCGAGTTCTTCTCCAAGAGCCCGTCCCAGGCCCAGGCTCGCGTCGCCATCATCGACGCCGCCGACGACCTGAATCCGAATGCTGCCAATGCCTTGCTGAAGATCCTTGAAGAGCCACCTGAGCATGGTGTGCTGCTCATGGTCACCCATGCGCCCGGTCGTCTGCTGGCCACCATCCGCTCGCGCTGCCGCCGCCTGGCCTTTCCTGTCTGGTCGCACGATGCCCTGCGCCGCCTCGTTCTCGACCGTTCCGACATCGATGGGGATGAGGCCGAACGGATCGCCGCCATGGCCGCGGGGTCGCCCGGCGCAGCCCTGGCCCTGAGCGGCGGGCCAGCGCTCGACGCTGACCGTCTGGCCCGTCGCTGGGTCGAGGACGGTGCCGTCGATCGCGCCGAACAGCAGAAGATCGCCGACACCTTTCGAGGCCCGGAGGGTCAGGCGCGCTTCGACACCCTGATGGACCGGTTGATCGCGGCCGTGAAGGCCCAGGCGCTGGATCAGCCGCCGGGGCAGGGGAGCGACTGGGCCGATCTGTGGAGCCGCCTGTCGGAACTGCCTGATCGCACCGCCGGACTGAACCTGGACCGGGGCGATGCGCTCGCCGGAGCCCTGGCCGATCTGGCGCGGGTCAAGACGCAGAGCCGCGATTTGGGTCGGGGCCGCGCCGCCTGATGCTGATCGACAGCCACGTCAACCTCCATGCGCCCCAGTTCGACGAGGATCGCGACGCCGTCATCGACCGCGCGCGCGCCGCCGGCGTCGGCCTGATGGTCGAGATTTCCGACAAGCTTTCGACCTTCGAGGCCACCCACGCCCTGGCCATGGCCCATGACGACATCTGGTGTACCGTCGGTGCCCATCCGCATGAGGCCAAGGACCACGCGGACATGACGGCGGAGAATCTGGTCACACTGTCCAAGCGCCCGCGCGTCGTCGGCATCGGTGAATGCGGCCTGGACTTCCACTACGACCTCAGCCCCCGCGAGCTCCAGGCCGAGGTCTTTCGCCGTCACATCGACGCCGCCCGCCAGACCGGCCTGCCACTGGTCGTCCACACCCGCGAGGCTGACGACGTCATGGCCGAGATCCTCAGCGAGGAACAGGCGAGGGGGTCCTTCAAATTCCTCATGCACTGCTACACCAGCGGCCCGGAACTGGCTGTTCTGGCAGCAGAACTGGGCGGATGGTTCTCGGTTTCGGGCATCGCCACCTTCAAGGCGGCCGAGGATGTGCGTCAGGTCATCCGCGCCATGCCTGCCGACCGGATCATCGTCGAGACCGACTGTCCCTACCTGGCCCCGATCCCGCACCGGGGCAGTCGCAACGAGCCGGCCTATGTCGGACACGTCCTGACCAAGCTGGCCGAAATCCGGGGCTGGTCGGCGGAGGAGGCCGGCCGCCGCACGACCGACGCCTTCTTCGCCCTGTTCGACGGTATTCCTGATCCCCGCCGGAGCTCAGACCATGTCTGAGCTGGAGATCACCATCCTGGGCTGCGGATCGTCCGGCGGCGTGCCGCGCGGCGACGGCGACTGGGGGGCCTGCGATCCGGCCGAGCCGAAGAACCGCCGCAGCCGCTGCTCCATGCTGGCCCGGCGGCGCGGGCCGGAGGGCGACACCGTCGCCCTGATCGACACCTCGCCGGACCTGCGAACCCAGATGCTCGCCGCCTCGGTCACGGCCATCGACGCGGTTCTGTACACCCACGATCATGCCGACCAGACCCATGGCATCGACGACCTGCGGGTCTTCGCCATCCGCAACCGCAAGCGTATTCCGGCCTGGATGGACCCGCCGACCCACGCGGCCATGACCCATCGGTTCGACTACATCTTCGAGAGCAGGCACGGCTATCCCGCCATCCTCGAGTCCCGGGCCATCCCGCCGCACGGCGAACCTTGGTCCGTCGAGGGCCAGGGCGGCGCGATCCCGGTCGTGACCTTCGACCAGGCCCACGGACCGATCCGCTCCGTCGGCTATCGGCTGGGCCCGGACCGTGTCGGCGGTGTCAGCTATTCCAGCGACGTGTCCGATCTTGACGAAGCTGCGCTGGACGCCGTGCGTGGTTCCGATCTCTGGATCGTCGATACGTTGCGCTGGACGCCGCATCCGACCCACGCCCATGTCGACCTCGCCCTGGACTGGATCGCGCGCGCCGCCGTGAAGCGAGCCGTCCTGACGAACCTGCATATCGATCTGGATTACAACGACTTGAAAGCCAGAGTTCCAGCGAATGTCGATGTCGCTTACGACGGCTGGTCCACGGCCATACCGCTCTGACCCTGTCATCTATTTCGCATAATATATCTTAGGCGCAAACCGTATCCATGTGCGACGTCCTGCCCATCACCACCTCGGCACCCGTCTCCCGCGACTGGACGGCCCACGCCGTGCGCAGGATCGAGGCCGACTACAATCGATCGGCCGACACCCATCTGATCCCCGTCGATCTTCCGGCCCTGGCCGACATCGCCCTGTATCTGAAGGACGAGTCGAGCCATCCGACGGGCAGCCTCAAGCACCGCCTGGCGCGCTCTCTGTTCCTCTACGCCCTGTGCAACGGCTGGATCGGCGAAGGCATGACCATCATCGAGGCGTCCAGCGGCTCGACGGCGGTATCGGAGGCCTATTTCGCCCGGATGCTGAAACTGCCCTTCATCGCCGTCGTCCCGCGCTCCACCGCGCCGGAAAAGATCCAGGCCATCGAGTTCTACGGCGGCCGGTGCCATTTCGTGGACCGGCCCGGTGACGCCTATGCCGCCTCCGAACAGCTGGCCCGCGATCTCGGCGGTCATTACATGGACCAGTTCACCTATGCTGAGCGTGCCACCGACTGGCGCGGCAACAACAATATCGCCGAGAGCATCTTCGCCCAGATGTCGCGCGAACCCTGTCCCACGCCGCGCTGGATCGTCTGCGGCGCCGGCACCGGCGGCACCTCGGCCACCATCGGCCGCTTCGCCCGGTACAATCTGCACGAAACCCAGGTCTGCGTCGCCGACCCCGAGGCCTCCGTCTTTCACCGCCACTGGGCCGACCGTACGGTTCAGACGACATCTGAAGCCCCGTCCCGCATCGAAGGCATCGGTCGCGCCCGCGTCGAGCCCTCCTTCATCCCCGGCGTCATCGACCGCATGATCGCCGTTCCCGACGTCGCCTCCATCGCTGCCGCCCGTGTGCTGAGCCGGCGTCTGGGTCGACGCGTCGGTGGATCGACCGGCACCAACCTGTGGGCCTGCGCCCTGCTGGCCGGCGAGATGGCCCAGGCCGGTGAGCGCGGCTCGATCGTCTCCATCCTGTGCGACCACGGCGACCGCTACGCCTCCAGCTATTTCAACGACGACTGGCTGTCGGCCCAGGGCTTTGACGTAGGGCCGTACGAGCGCAGAATGGACGCCTTCTTCGCCGACGGTCGCCTCCCGGCCTGACGCAGCATACGCCCCCTACTCTCTGATCCTGTTCATATTTCTAACGGAACCCTACATGGCCGGTCTCAAGGACAAGCGCGGCTTCATCGACAAGGACCGCCTCGACCTGTCGGAACGCCAGGCCGTCGAATACTGGATGAAACGCTGGGGCGTGACCCGCGACCAGATCACGGCCGCCCACCGCAAGGCCGGCCGCATGGTCAAGGACATCGCGGCCGAACTGGGCAAGAAGCGCTGACGTCTCAGGGCTTGTGGTCCTCGCGCACGGCCTCCAGCCTCGGCGGGCTGTTGTAGCTGCGGGCGCTGGCGGTGACGTATTCGGCAAAGGCCTCCGGCGTCTTCAGCACCTCCCCCTCGCTCCATCCGGCCGCCAGCATGTAACGATAGGTCCCGTCCGCTCGCGCCGGGATGCGATAGACGTGGTTGCCGCCCCGCGCCTCCACGAACTGATACCGGCCCCCGGCATCGTCGGGCACGATCAGGGCCGTCCCGGCGTACAGGATCGGTGCCTGCTGCTGCAGCTCCTCGACATCGTCCGGATTGCGCAGGGCCTCGGGGGCCGCCGTCACCACCATATTGCCTGACTGGCGCACGAAATTCTCGCCCGGCCGACGGCGCACCCCAACCGCGAAATCGGCCCCCGCCGCACCCGGTTGCCAGTTCGGAAAACGCACCTCGGCGGTCGTGTAGTTCTGGCCGGCATAGGCGGTATAGGTCTGTTCGACCGCATAACGCCCCTGCCCCGTGTTCCAGTTCATCGTGCGAACCCGCACCATGCTGCGCAGCGGCCCGTTGACCAGGACCTCGAAGCTGTAGCGGGTGTCCGACTGCTGGCCTGCGTTGAACCGGTTGGCCACATCCGCCGCCGGGCTGAAACGCGGGCGCGCGAGCACATCGCCCTCGAACACCCCGATCCCGCCACCGCCGAAGCTGTCGTCCACCGACTGGATGTCGGCGCCATAGTCCGGGTTCTCGGCCGAGACGCCGTATCCATCCAGGTTGCCCATATAGAGCCGGTTGGACATCAGCAGGGGTTTGCGCTTGGCATAGATGTCGATGTCGGTCGGAAACCACAGCTTCCACCCCACATTCTCACTCTCCCAGAACGGCACAGTGTGCCGCATATAGGAGCCGATCGCCGCATGGGTCCGGTGCGGATTCCAGCCGCGCTGCTGAAAGCCGCGATAGACATAGAAGGTCCGCCGCTCGCCGGCCTTCAGGTCCGCCACGAAGAACAGTTCGTCCCAGACCCCGTCGCGATCCAGGTCGTCGAACTGATAATCGATCGCCCGCCCGTTCGCCTCGCCCCGGCGCTCATGCGGCCCCTGACGCGCCAGCAGCGCCGGCGTCGGCTCCGGTCTGGCTTCACCCGCAGGGTCCACCAGGGTCGCGGTCAGCTCCTGGATATCGGCCAGCATCGGCAACTGGTCGCGCCGTATGACGATGGGCTGGTCCTTGCGATCCTCGTCCAGATCGTTGGCGATGACGATGGCGACGCGCTCCAACGGCACGAAATCGCCCTGGGTGTACCACCCGTCCTGAGCGAAGGCCGAGCCCCCTGCCCCGGCTGCAATGAGTCCGATGGCCAGCGCCGCAGATATCTTGACCATGATCGTCCTCCGTCGGTCTCAGGCCGAATTGTCGGACCAATGTCGCTGGTCCGGACCGCCTTGTCTACCGGTGTCAAAAAACACGCAGCCTGATTAGAGCAGGGACTCGATGAGCTGGGGCCTCTTGCGCAGATAGGCGAGCGCCTTCTGACGCAGGCCCTCGATCTCGGGTTTGAGATGGCTGCCCATGCCGCCGTCATCGCCCCGCAGCAGTCCGAACACCGCCAGGGCGAAGGCCCAGCTTCGAGGCGAGAGATAGCCGCTCGTCTGGCTGCTCCAGCCCTGGCCGAAGGCGTCACCATGCTGCCTGAAGCTGAAGGCCGCATTTGCGCCGAACACGCCGAAGCCGGTGTAGGCGACCGTCATGTCCGTCATGAGTTCATGGGTCGGATCGTCGACGAGATCGTCCTCACTCGACAGCAGGAGGTGCGCAAGCTCGTGGGCGAGGACGGCGACCAGTTCGGCGGGGCGCTCGATCAGATCGGGGGCATAGGTGATTACCGGGCGACCCGTATCGTCGATCCTGAACGTGCCGCCGGGGTCCTGCGCGCCTTCGATCGTCACGAACTCGGCGACCCTGACGCCTGTCGGTCGAGGCGGCTGGGCAACCAGATCGCAGTCCCAGTCTTCCATCTGCATGGCCCGCTTAATGCAGGCAAAGACGTGAAGCGCGCGCTCGTGCCCCACGGCGTCAGAGACCGGAAAGAAATCGCGCGTCGGCAGGACGACGGGCGTGTCAGCTAGTGGAATTTCCGAGGCGAAGCGATCCTTGAGGACGCCCCAGACCTCCAGGTGCCATTTCTCGATCTCGCGATCCAGAAATGTCCCCCTGCCGAACATCTCGCCCCCGAAGTGGTGTTCAAGACCTACAGGTGGATCGTCCGTCCGTAGGCGTCAAGGGCGGCCTCGTGCATGGCCTCCGACATGGTCGGGTGCGGATAGACGATGCCGTGGATGTCTTCCTCGGTGGCTTCCATGGTGATGGCGGTGACATAGCCCTGGATCATCTCGGTGACCTCGTGGCCGATCATGTGGGCACCGATAAGGGCCCCGGTCCTGGCATCGAAGATGACCTTGACGAAGCCGTCGACCTCGCCGGCCGCCACGGCCTTGCCGTTCACGCGGAAGGGGAAGCGGCCGATCTTGACCTCGCGCTTGGCCTCGCGGGCCCCCTGCTCCGTCACCCCGACCGAGGCGACCTGGGGCTGGGCATAGGTGCAGCCGGCGATCGGCGAGACGACGTTCGGGGTCTTGTAGCCCGCGATATACTCGGCGGCGTGGATGCCTTCGTGGGACGCCTTGTGCGCCAGCCAGGGCGCGCCGGCGCAGTCGCCGATGGCGTAGAGGCCCTTCACATTGGTGGCGCAGTGGCCGTCGATCTTGATATGGCCCCGGTCCAGAACGACGCCCAGCGCCTCCAGCCCGATGCCGTCTGTGTTGGCGGTGATGCCGACCGCAGAGATGCAGACCTCGGCTTCGAGCATTTCCGCCTTGCCCCCGGCCTCGATCGAGACCTGCACGCCCTTGCCGGCCTTCTTGACGGCGGTGACCTTGCAGCCGGTGCGGAACTTGATGCCGCGCTTCTCAAACGACTTCTGGGCGGCCTTGGAGACCTCTTCGTCCTCGACCGGCATGATGCGATCGACCGCTTCCACCACGGTCACTTCAGCGCCCAGGGCCCTGTAGAAGCTGCCGAATTCGATGCCGATGGCACCCGACCCGATAACGACGATGGACGCCGGCATCTTCTTCGGCGCCAGGGCCTCGCGATAGGCCCAGATCCTGTCGCCGTCGGCTTCCAGCCCGATCTGGGGGATGGCCTTGGCGCGAGCGCCGACGGCCAGCATGACCGCCTTGGCCTCGATCGTGCGCGATCCGCCGGCCTTCAGCGCCACGACAACCTTGGGCGCCGCTGCGCCCTTCTCCAGCTTGGCCGAGCCCTCGATCACCTCGATCTTGTTCTTCTTCATCAGGAAGGTGATGCCCTTGCTCATCGTCGCCGCGACCCCGCGCGAGCGCTGGATGATGGCGTCGAAGTCGAAGGTCGCCCCCGATGCGGACAGACCGTATTCCTTCAGATGGCTCAAGGATTCGAACTTCTCGCCCGACTTCAGCAGGGCCTTGGTCGGGATACAGCCCCAGTTTAGGCAGATGCCGCCCAGGTTCTCGCGCTCGACGATCGCCACCTTCTGGCCCAGCTGGCTGGCGCGGATCGCGGCGACGTATCCGCCCGGACCGGAACCGATGACGATCAGATCAAACTCGGCCATGGCTCGGTCTCCGCAAAAGGGTGGTCGGTGCTTCTAGCGCCGGATGGCGCGGATCGGAACCCATTGGAATGAGACGGTAACCAGCCGTGACCTGGCTCATGCCTGCATGAATTCGAGGAAGGCGTTGAAGTCCATGGCCGTGATGGCGACGACGATGGCCGCCGGCGCGAGGACCAGCAGGAAATACAGCCCGGTGTGAAGACCGACACGCCAGATCGTACCAACCCAACCGAAGCCGTAGAACCGCCGCGCCGCGATCGCGACATAGGCAAGGTAGGGCGGCAACACCAACCACACCGGCAGACCCCCACCCCATTTGTTGACCAGGGCCAGACCGATCAGCAGGATGAAGGCGGTCGAATGGGCCCACATGCTGAACACCAGGTGTTCCACGAACAGCCGCCGGCGTCCGAAGAACAGCGCCAGCCACCCCGCATAGGCCGGCATCAGCAACCACACGGCGTTCGGCAGCCAGGCCGCCAGACGTTCCGAGACCACCGACTGCTCCCGATCGGCCTGGATGTCGTACTCCAGGTTCTCCCGGTCCATGGCGGTTGTGGCGCGCGCTGCGGCCTCGGTCATCGCCCGGGTGATCCGGGGATCGATGTCGGGCGTCACCCGGCGTTGCATCCACCGGACTTCCTCGACGGTGCCAGTAACGTGGACGGTCACGCCGTCGGGATCGGCCGTGGCCACGATCGTCCCCTGCCCCGGCAAGACCGCGCGAACGTACTGATAGATCATCACGCCGCTGAAGTTCAGGGTCAGCAGGAACAGGGCGGTCGTCACCACGAAGATCTTGATCGGCGTCACGTAACGGCTGCTGGCCCCCGAGCGATAGGACCCCAGCAGCCGGGCCGGCTCCACGACCAGCGCCGCAGCGGTCCTGGCCAGCTTGCTGTCGATCACGCTGGTCTCGGAGAGGATTTCCAGCACCATCTGTCGCAACGGACGCGGGCGGATGCGCGTGTCCTGCCCGCAGTCGTGGCAATAGCGGCCCATCAAGGGGGCGTTGCAGGCCGGACAGGGCATCGGATCGGCTCCGGACGACGCGGTCACGACCCCTCCCGAAGGCTTCTCGACCCGCGCCGATCATAGGCGCCCGGCGACGTCCAGTTCAAGCGCGACCGGCCGTATGGCTCGCCGACCGATCAGGCCAGCATGGTCACGGGATCTTCGATCAGGGGCTTGAAGGCCTGAAGGAACCGCGCACCTGTCGCGCCGTCGACGACACGGTGATCGCAGGTGACGGTCACCGTCATCACGGTCGCCACGGCCAGCTGGCCGTTCTTCACGACCGGCCGCTGCTCGCCCGCGCCGACGCTCATGATCGCGCCCTGGGGCTCGTTGATGATCGAGCTGAACGCCTTGATGCCGAACATGCCCAGGTTGGAAACGCTGAAGGTGCCGCCCTGGAACTCCTCGGGCTTCAGCTTCTTCTCGCGCGCCCGCTTGGCCAGATCCTTCGATTCTACAGCGATCTGCGACAGGGTCTTGGTTTCGGCTTTGAAGATGATCGGGGTAATCAGGCCGCCGTCGATCGCCACCGCCATGGCCACGTCGGCATGGTGGTGCATGGCGATGCCTTCGGGCGAGTAGCTGGCGTTGGCCTCGGGCACGGCCTTCAGCGCCATGGCGGCGGCCTTGATGACGAAGTCGTTGACCGAGACCTTGACGCCGGTCTTCTCGAGCAAGGCGTTCACCTTGACCCGCGCGGCCAGCAGGGCGTCGATCTCGACGTCGATGGTCAGGGGGAAGTGCGGTACCTGCTGGATCGAGCCGACCATGCGCCGCGCGATGGCCTTCCTCATCCCGTCCAGCGGGATCAGGTCATAGCTGCCGTCCGGAATGCCCATCTGGGCCAGGCTCTGGACCTTGGCCGGTTCGATGCCCGAGGGCGCAGCGGCGGGGGCCGAGGCCGTGGCCCCACCCTTGCCGGCAGCCTCGACGTCGCGTTTGACCACACGGCCGTGCGGCCCCGTGCCCTTGACCGATTTCAGATCGACGCCGGCCTGGGCGGCCAGACGGCGGGCGAGCGGCGAGGAGAAGACCCGTTCGCCGGACGCGGCCTTGGCGGCGGGTGCCGCAGTCGGAGCGGCCACGGCGGCGGGCTTGGCAGGCTCGGCGGCCTTGGGCGCTTCGGCCTTGGTGGCCTCGGCAGCCGGAGCGGCCTTAGGTGCCGACGCAGCCGCTCCGCCCTCGTCGGCCAGACGCGCGATCGGGGTGTTGACCTTGACCCCTTCGGTGCCCTCGGCGACCAGGATGTCGGTGATGGTGCCCTCGTCGACGGCCTCGACCTCCATCGTGGCCTTGTCGGTCTCGATCTCGGCGATCACGTCGCCGGCCTTGACCACGTCGCCGGCCTTGACGTGCCACTTGGCCAGAACGCCCTCTTCCATCGTGGGCGACAGGGCGGGCATCAGGATGTCGGTCATTGCGACGCTTCCTTCAGGGAGTTCGTCTTGAATGGTTCGGTCACGGTCTGAACGTTGTCGGCCTTGATGACCGCGTTCATGCCTTCCAGAATGCGGAAATAGGCCGTCCGCTCGTCCACGCCTTTGCGCACCGCATAGGCATGGCCCATGTGCCGCGCCGCCTGGGCCAGCATCTCGCCGTACTTGGCCGGATCGTTGAAGGCCGGCATGATCGACATCACCGGCTCGTTCTTCGACCACCACATCCGGGTCACCTCGATGGCGTCCGGGTCGGCGGCGACGCTTTCGGGCGTCTCGATCCTGAACTCTTCGCGTTGGCTCACGCCATCACCGCCTTCACGGCCGCGACGATCTTGTCCACGCCCGGCAGGGACAGGACTTCCAGGTTGGCGGCATAGGGCAGAGGCACGTCTTCCTGGTGAACCCGCAGCGGCGGCGCATCCAGATAATCGAAGGCGTGTTCGATCACCCGGGCCACGACCTCGGCGCCGACGCCCATGGGGCCCCAGCCTTCCTCGGCCGAGACCAGACGGCTGCTCTTCTTGACGCTCTCGACGACCGTCTCGTGATCCAGCGGACGCAGGGTGCGCAGGTCGATCACTTCACAGCTGATCCCCTCTTCCGCCAGCTTTTCAGCGGCTTGCAGAGCGAATCCGACCATGCGGGCGTGGGCGGTGATGGTGACGTCGGTGCCTTCGCGGCGAACCTTGGCCTTGCCGATCGGCACGACATAGTCCTCGACGTCCGGCACATCGAACTCGATGCCGTACATCATCTCGTGCTCGAGGAAGACGACGGGGTTGGGGTCGCGGATCGCGGCCTTCAGCAGGCCCTTGGCGTCGGCGGCGTCATAAGGAGCCACGACCTTCAGGCCGGGGACGTTGGCGTACCAGGCCGAATAGTCCTGGCTGTGCTGGGCGCCGACGCGGCTGGCGGCGCCATTGGGGCCACGGAACACGATGGGTGCCCGGATCTGGCCGCCCGACATGTACAGGGTCTTGGCCGCCGAGTTGATGATGTGGTCGATGGCCTGCATGGCGAAGTTGAAGGTCATGAACTCGACGATGGGCCTGAGGCCCGCCATCGCCGCCCCGACGCCCAGACCGGCGAAGCCATGCTCGGTGATCGGGGTGTCCACGACGCGCTTGTCGCCGAACTCCTGCAGCAGTTCGCGGCTGACCTTGTAGGCGCCCTGGTACTGGGCGACTTCCTCGCCGATCAGGAAGACGTTCTCGTCACGGCGCATTTCCTCGGCCATGGCGTCGCGCAGGGCGTCGCGCACGGTCGTCTTGATCAGTTTGGTGCCTTCCGGGAATTCCGGATCGCGCAGCTCGACCTTGGGCGCAGCGGCCGCGACGGCGGTAGGCTCGGCCGGCGCCTTTTCGGGATCCCCCGACTTGGCCTCGGCGGCCTCATCCTTGGCGACAGGCGCATCGGTCGCGGCCGCGCTCTTGGCCGGCGCGCCTTCATCACCCGACAGGCGCGCGATCAAGGCATTGACCTTAACGCCCTCGGTACCCTCGGCGACCAGGATTTCGAGCACTTCGCCCTCGTCCACGGCCTCGACTTCCATCGTGGCCTTGTCGGTCTCGATCTCGGCGATGACGTCACCGGCCTTGACCGTGTCCCCCGCCTTGATGTGCCATTTGGTCAGCGTGCCCTCTTCCATCGTAGGCGAGAGCGCCGGCATCAGAATGTCGGTCACGATCAGGCCTCCAGGTACACGTCGGTATAGAGCTCGGACGGATCCGGCTCCGGGCTTTCTTGGGCGAACTGCACGGCCTCGGCCACGATCGCCTTGATCTCGGCGTCGATGGCCTTGAGCTCGTCTTCCTTGGCCCCGGCTTCGTCGAGCAGCATCTTGATGTGGTCGATCGGGTCGCGGGTCTTCTTGACCTCGTCGACCTCTTCCTTGGACCGGTATTTGGCCGGATCCGACATCGAGTGGCCGCGATAGCGATAGGTCTTCACCTCCAGGATGAAGGGACCGCCGCCTTCACGGGCGCGCGAGACCGCACGGGCCACCGCATCCTTGACCGCCAGCACGTCCATGCCGTCGACCTGCTCGCCCGGAATGCCGAAGCTGGCCCCGCGCATATAGAGTTCGGTCGTCGACGAGGACCGCTCGATCGAGGTCCCCATGGCGTACTGGTTGTTCTCGATGATGTAGATGGCCGGCAGCTTCCACAGTTGGGCCATGTTGAAGCTCTCGTAGACCTGACCCTGGTTCGAGGCACCGTCGCCGAAATAGATGAAGCTGACCGAATCGTCGCCACGATAGCGACCGGCAAACGCCAGACCGGTGCCCAGGGCGACCTGCGCGCCGACGATCCCGTGCCCGCCATAGAAGCCGGTCGGGACGTCGAACATGTGCATCGACCCGCCCTTGCCCTTGGACGACCCGCCCGAGCGGCCCGTCAGCTCGGCCATGACCTCCTTGGGGTCCATCCCGGCGGCCAGCATGTGGCCGTGGTCGCGATAGCCGGTGATGATCTTGTCGTGGCCCTGCTTGACGCTCTCCTGAACGCCCACCGCCACCGCTTCCTGACCGATGTACAGATGGCAGAAGCCGCCGATCAGACCCATGCCGTACAGCTGGCCCGCCCGCTCCTCGAAGCGGCGGATCAGCACCATCTCACGATAGTAGCGCAGCAAATCCTCTTTCGACGCCGTCGGCGTGTTGGGAATTTTGGCAGCGGCTTTGGGGGCGGTCTTCGCGGGGGCTTTCGCCATCCAGGATCTCCCGAATGAGCCACGGCGCCACGACGGCGTCAGGCTTCTTATCGTTACGGAATGGGGCTTTAGCAGCCTTCGATCCCGTAAGGCAAAGCGGCCGGTTCCGCCTGTAACAATAGTTCAGGACGTGACAGGTTTTGTGACCGGTACCACAGGCGTGCTGACCCGCACGACATAGTCGCGCGGATCGGCGAAACCCAGCACGACGCGGGCCCGTTCCTCCAGCAGGTCACGCGACAGGCTGCCGGTGCGCATATAGCGGGCACGGACTTCCAGATCTGCTCGGGCTTCGGTCAGTTCGGCCAGCTGGGCCTGACGCTGTTGCAGCAGCTCATCGCGCGCCGCCCCGCTCAGGAGTCCACGCTGCCCCGTCAGGGCCTGGACGCCCAGATAGACGACCAGCAACAGCAGGAACGCGGACAACGAATACGGCTTCATCCGTTCGGGCAACTCGGACGCTCCTTCTGAGCGTGGATACAGTTGACTGATCCTGACCGAAAATGCCTAACAAAACCTAGCTGAGCCGTACCTCTTGCCCGCGTTAACCCTGTTATTTCAACAGCATTCCGTCGCCGAAGTAGGCGCCCTGGTCGCCCAGCATCTCTTCGATACGCAGCAGCTGGTTGTACTTGGCCGTCCGGTCCGACCGGGCCAGCGAACCCGTCTTGATCTGTCCGCAGTTGGTGGCGACGGCCAGGTCGGCGATGGTCGAATCCTCGGTCTCGCCCGACCGGTGGCTCATCACCGAGGTATAGCCCGCGCGGTTGGCCATATCGACGGCGTCCAGCGTCTCCGACAAGGTGCCGATCTGGTTGACCTTGATCAGGATGGAGTTGGCCAGCCCCTCGCCGATGCCGGCCGCCAGACGGGCAGGGTTGGTGACGAACAGATCGTCGCCGACGAGCTGGATCCGGTCGCCGAGGCGCTCGGTCAGCATCTTCCAGCCCTCGAAATCGTCTTCCGAACAGCCGTCCTCGATCGAGACGATCGGGAACCGCTCACACAGGTCGGCCAAGTATCCGACCATCCCGTCCTGATCCAGCGACTTGCCCTCGCCGGTCAGTTCGTACTTGCCGTTCTTGAAGAACTCGGTCGAGGCGACGTCCAGGCCCAGGTGGAAGTCCTCGCCCGCCAGATAGCCTGCCGCCTGCCCCGCCTTGGTGATGAAGCTCAGCGCCTCCTCGGCCGAGGCCAGGTTGGGGGCGAAGCCGCCCTCGTCGCCGACGTTGGTGTTGTGGCCCGCATCCTTCAGCTGCTTCTTCAGGGCGTGGAAGATTTCCGACCCCATCCGCAGGGCCTCGGAAAAGCTCTCGGCCCCGGTCGGCAGGATCATGAACTCCTGGATGTCGATCGGATTGTCGGCATGCATCCCGCCGTTGATGATGTTCATCATCGGCGTCGGCAGCACGCGCGCGGATACGCCGCCGATATAGCGGTGCAGCGGCAGACCGGCCGAGATGGCGCTGGCCTTGGCCACCGCCAGCGACACGCCCAGGATCGCATTGGCCCCCAGACGCGCCTTGTTGTCGGTGCCGTCCAGAGTGATCAGGGCGTCGTCGATGCGGCGCTGATCCTCGGCGTCCATGCCCGACAGGGCATCGAAGATCTCGCCGTTGACGGCGTCGACCGCCTTCATCACGCCCTTGCCGCCCCAGACGCTCTTGTCGCCGTCACGCAGTTCGACCGCCTCGTGGGCGCCGGTGGATGCCCCCGACGGCACCGCCGCCCGGCCGAACGAGCCGTCGTCCAGGGTCACGTCCACTTCCACCGTCGGGTTGCCCCGGCTGTCGAGGATCTGGCGGGCGACGATGTCGGCGATGTCGGTCATGGGGCGCTCTGGCTTGGAGGTGTGCCCCAGCGTTTAGCCCGCGACGGCCCCGGACTTCAAGGAACGGCGTGGTCTTTAGCTGCAGCCCTCGACCAGCTGGATCGACGGACCGCCCGCCATCACCGTCATCACCTTGCCGTCCGACCCGATCTCATAGCGGACGCCCCGGGCCGCCGGATCCTGCACATAGTTGGTCGAACCACCCCGGCTCCAGGCGAACAGATCCTCGGCCGGCGCATCCTGGTATTTGTGCGGCTGGGCGATGACGGCGCCGCCATAGGCCTGTTTGATCGCGGTCGCGCTGTCGCCGACGCCGAAGCCACGATCGGTCTTGACCGTCGCGTCCCGGCTTGCCGCGATCCGGGTCAGCCGGCCCTCCTCGATCATGACCCGCACGCCCGCCGGGGCATTGGCGGGATGGTATTCGTCGCAGACCTCGAGCTCGGCACCACCAACCGCGTCTGGATTGGCGTCGGTGCCCCAGGCGGCGGTCACCTCGGCCGTCGTCATTCCGATCCGCACCGGCCCCATCCCCTCGGCCGTCAGCACATTCGGATCAGCGGCAGGTGCGGGCGTTACGGGTGCCGCAGGCGCACCGGCCACCGGCGGCGCGGACGCAGGCTCCTGGGCCTGTTCACAGGCGGCAAGCGCCAGGACGGCAAGCGGGGCGAGACAGGCGAGACGCATCATGAGGGAACTCTTCGGCAGCGAACGATCCCCTCACAACGCACGAAAACGGCGCGCGAAGCCATCGCGCGCCGTCATCAATGACGAAAAAGCCGCCTGAAGGAGACCTAGTCTTCCTTGGGCGTCAGGACCTGGCGGCCGCGATAGGTGCCGGTCTTCAGGTCGATGTGGTGCGAACGACGCAGCTCGCCCGTGTCCTTGTCCTCGGTGTAGGCGTTGGTACCCAGGGCGTCGTGGGCGCGGCGCATGTTGCGACGCGAGGGCGATACTTTGCGCTTCGGAACAGCCATGTCCGTCTCAATCTTTTAGGGCTCGGCGTCCGGCTGGACGCGAAAAACAAGCGGCGGCCCATGTCTGAGCCGCCTTGCGAGCGGGGGCTTATGCCCGAAAGGGTCGCCGATATCAAGGCCGCTCGGGCGGCATCTTTTGACCGCCGATTTGCGTTCCGATCCCGACTGTCATTGAAGGGAAGCCTCCCATGCCCGCCGACGCCACCGCCCCGGTCATTCCCGGTCGGGCCAGACTGAAGCTCTTCCTGATCCTTGATTCGGTCTTCACCGTTCTGGCCGCGCCGCTCGCCCTGTTCTGGGGCATGATGTCCGTGATGGCCTCGACCACGACGACGGACATGGCCTGGGCCAATACCTACGCCCTGATCAACCTCAGCCTGCCGATCGTCATGGTCCTGTGCGTGATCGGCGGCTGGATCGCCTATGGCCTGCGCCGTCATCGCACCGCCTGGATCACCGCCTTGCTGCCCCTGCTGTGGTTGGCGGCCAGCCTCGCCATGATGGCGATGTGGCCCTCTCGCTAGCGCCGGCTCCACGTCTCCCGGTCCAGGCCGAAGTACAGACTGTCCTTCCACGCGCCTCCGATATTCCACGTCCGCTCGGCCGACCCCGTACCGACGAAACCGAGCTTTTTCAGCAATCGGATGGAGGCCGCGTTCTCGGGATCGACGTCGGCGGTCAGTCGATCGACCGGCCGATGCGCGAAGACATGGTCCACCGCCGCCCCCACCGCTTCCCGAGCCAGCCCCTGCCCCCAGTGGTCGGGGTGCAGGATATAGCCGACGTCCGGCAGCCGATAGAAGCCGACCTTGCCGATCGCCACACCGTCGCGTTCGATGACATAGTCGTCGCTGCCCTCGGCATTGCCCGCGATCATGTCGTTCAGCCAGGCCCGCGTCTGGTCCAGGCTCCGGTGCGGCAGGGTCGACCACCAGCGCATGGCGACGGGATTGGAGAGGATGGCATGGAGGTCGTCCAGATCGCCCGGCTCCGCATGGCGCAGCACCAGCCGCTCGGTGGGGATCATCACCTCCCGCTCTGGGTCAAGGCGTCCGCCACCGCCTCGCCGATGGCCAGCGAACTGGTCAGCCCCGGGCTCTCGATCCCGAACAGCGCCATCAGCCCCGGCAGGCCGTGGACCTCCTCGCCGTCCAGCTGGAAGTCCGACTGCGTCTCCCCCGCCCCATGCAGCTTGGGCCGGATACCCGCATAGTCGGGCGTCAACGCCCCCTCAGGCAGCCCCGGCCAGAACCGCCGGATATAGGTCGCGAACCCCTCGGCCTTGGCCGGATCGACCGAATAGTCCTCGGTCTCGACATACTCCAGGTCCGGCCCGAACACCGCCTGCCCGCCCAGATCCTTGCGGTAGTGGGTGCCCAGAGCGCCCGCGATCGGCGGCGGATAGATCAGCCGCTCGAACGGCGCCTTGCCCGTCAGCCGGAAATAGACCCCCTTGCCGAAATGGCCCCTGGGGATGCGGTCGGCGGGAAACCGCTCGATCCGCCCCGCCACGTCCTGTGACGACAGCCCCGGCGCGGTGACCAGCAGCCACGTCGTCACGACCGCACCGCCCTCACCGCCGGCGGTGACGGTGAACCCGCCGCCCGGCAGCGCTTCGGCCCGCTCGAACGGCGTATTGACCACGACCGACCCGCCAGCGTCCTCGATCTCGCCTTGCAGGGCCAGCATGTAATCATGGCTGGCGAAGATGCCGCTCTCGGGGGACAGGATGGCCGCATGGGCGTTCAGCGCCGGCTCCAGCCCCCGCGCCTGTTCGCCGGTCAGATGCTCCAGCCCCTCGACACCGTTGGCCACCGCCCGCGCGAAGATCGCCTCGATCGACGCCACCTCGTCCGCATTGGTGGCCACGACCAGCTTGCCGCATTTGCGATGGTCGATCTTGCGGCTGTCCAGATAGGTGTACAGAGCCCGCCGCCCCTCGACGCAGAACCGCGCCTTCAGCGATCCGATCGGATAATAGAGCCCGCCGTGGATGACCTCGCTGTTCCGCGACGACACCCCCTGGCCGATATGGCCTTCCTTTTCGAGCACCAACACCGTCAGCCCCCGCTTCGACAACGCCCGCCCGCAGGCCAGGCCCACGGCCCCCGCCCCCACCACGACCGCGTCGAAGTCAAAGGCTGTCATGTCTTCGTCCCATACCGCCGCGCCGCCTCGGCCTCGAAACTGGCGATCAGCTTGCCGACGGCCAGATCGAAATTAGCGTGCAGCATGGCGTTCAGGATCGGGCTCCTGAAGGCGAAGTCGATCATGAACTCCAGCCGCGTTCCCTCTGGAATCGCATGGAAATCCCATCGGTTCTTCAGATGCTTGAACGGGCCCCGGATCAACCCGACCTCAACCCGCGGCAGGTTCCTGTCATGCCGCACCCAGGTCGAGAACCGCTCCTTCAGGAACGAAAACCCCACCTGCGCCTCCGCATCGACCAGATCGACCCCGGGCGCCTCCTCGCGCGCATTCCAGGTCCGCATGGCGCTGACCCATTTCACGAACTGCGGATACGACCCGATATCCGCCACCAGCTCGGCAAGCTGCTGCGGGGTATAGGGCAGGATGCGGGTCACACGATGGACGGCCATCAGACGCGATGCCTTGTCATCCCGGCCGGAGCGAAGCGAAGAGCCGGGATCAACGCCGGTTCTGACCTTCCCGCGCCGCCTTCAACCGCGCGAAATCATCCCCCGCATGGTGCGACGACCGCGTCAGAGGCGACGACGACACCATCAGGAAGCCCTTGGCCCGGGCGATGGCCTCATAGGCCTTGAACTCTTCGGGCGTCACGAACCGGTCGATGGCGGCGTGTTTCCGGGTCGGCTGCAGGTATTGGCCGATGGTGATGAAGTCGACGCCGGCCGAGCGCATGTCGTCCATCACCTGCATGACCTCTTCCTTGGTCTCGCCCAGGCCGACCATGATGCCGGACTTGGTGAACTGGTTCGGATCGCGCTCCTTGACCATCTGCAACAGGCGCAGGGAATGGAAGTATCGCGCGCCGGGCCGGATCTTCAGATAGAGCCGCGGCACGGTTTCCAGGTTGTGGTTGAACACGTCCGGGGTCGCATCGATCATGACCTCCGCCGCCCCGTCTTTGCGCAGAAAGTCGGGCGTCAGGATCTCGATCGTGGTGTTCGGTGCCTGCAACCGGATCTGGCGCACGACCTCCGCGAAATGGGCCGCGCCGCCGTCGGCGACATCATCCCGGTCCACCGAGGTGATCACCACATGGTTCAGCCCCAGCTGCGACACCGCCAACCCGACCTTGCCCGGCTCTTCCGGGTCCAGTGGCTGCGGCAGGCCCGTCTTGACGTTGCAGAAGGCGCAGGCCCGCGTGCAGGTGTCGCCCATGATCATCAGGGTCGCGTGCTTCTGGCTCCAGCACTCGCCGATGTTCGGGCACGCCGCTTCCTCGCAGACGGTGACCAGCCCCTTGTCGCGCACGATGGATTTGGTGGCGTTATACTGCCCCGATCCCGGTGCCTTGACCCTCAGCCAGTCGGGCTTCCTCAGCACCGCCGTCTCCGGCCGGTTCTGCTTTTCGGGATGCCGCAGCTCCGCCGGAGTCTTCGTCAATGTGTCGATCAGGGTGACCATGACCGGTATTTCGTCGCTCCGGCCCCATTAGGCAAGCCACGGACGGTTACGGGGGGTGACGGGGGTTCCTGGACCACTGCCCTTCTCCCCTTGCGGGAGAAGGTGGCTGAGCGAAGCGAAGTCGGATGAGGGGTCACGCTGACCTTGGGCCTCGACGCTCTTTCAACCCACTCTAGCCAACCGTGTGACCCCTCATCCGTCAGCCTTCGGCTGCCACCTTCCCCCGCAAGGGGGGAAGGATTTGGCTCGTCCAGCACCTCCAACTTGCGAACTTCAGCCGTCCAATCCCTTGCCCCTCAACGGATTGCAGATTTCTGACCCCTTCAAACCCGCCTAGGTATCCCACGCGGCTATACTGCTCTTCGTCCCGTCGCGGGGAAGGGCGCAAGGCCTTGCGATCTTGTTGCGGCGGGGGTGTGTGGAGCGGGGCGGTCGAGGCCTCGTCTCCGGTCAGCCCTGGCGAGCTCCGAAGCCGGCGTCCCTCGGGAGGCTGGGCGCGGCGCCCGGGGGATCGGGGGCGATGTCGCCGATCGTGCAAAGGGTCTGGCGCAGAGAGTCGGATCGTTCAGGGGATGATGCTGCAAGGGCATCACCTTCCCGCCGGGGGCGCGGTAGCGGCAAGGGGTTAATACCCCCGCTGGTTCGGGAGACCGAGCCGTACAGCTCCCGGAAAACCACATACGCGGAGCGTCTGTCTTTCGCCGAAACGGTAATCACTACCCCTATTCCGGGCGAAGGCCCGGACGCTCCGCCGGCTCTTCCCATAACTTCAGCGAGAGATCGCGTGAGGGCGAAGTCCCTTGCCTGAACCCTATCCCTCCCATGTCTGAAAGAGACACATGGCCCGACTGAAACCCCGCCGAACCGACGACACGAACGAGGCGTTCGATCCGGTCGAGGTCGAACGTCTGCGCGACGAACTCGCCGCACGGCTGAACCGCCTGCGCGCCCAAATCGAGGACAAGCGCCGCCAACCCTGGCCGTGGGACAGGTCGACGCCTCGGGAGTGATATCGTCACCGCCCAACCTTATCGTTGTTAACCCGCACCGCCTTCGCTAGGCGTCATCGCGAACACCACGGAGCATCCGATGTCGCGGCCGACCGAACGGTTCGAGGGCACCTCGAACTATATCGCCACCCAGGACCTGAAGATCGCGGTCAACGCCGCCGTCGCCCTGGAACGGCCCCTGCTGATCAAGGGCGAGCCCGGCACCGGCAAGACGGTCCTGGCCTATGAGATGGCCAAGGCCCTGAACGCCCCGCTCATCACCTGGCACATCAAGTCCACGACCAAGGCCCACAACGGCCTCTATGAATACGACGCCGTCAGCCGCCTGCGGGACTCACAGCTCGGCGAGGAACGCGTGCACGACGTCCGCAACTATCTGAAGCCCGGCAAGCTGTGGGAGGCCTTTACCTCGCCGGTCCGCCCCGTCCTGCTGATCGACGAGATCGACAAGGCCGACATCGAGTTTCCCAACGACCTGCTCCAGGAACTCGACCGGATGGAGTTCTTCGTCCAGGAAACCGGCGAAACCATCCGCGCTGCCGTCCGCCCGGTCGTGGTCATCACCTCCAACAACGAAAAGGAACTGCCCGACGCCTTCCTGCGCCGCTGCTTCTTCCACTATATCCGCTTCCCCGACGACGAGACCATGAAGGCCATCGTCGAGGTCCATTTCCCTGGCATCAAGGGCCGGCTGGTGTCGGAGGCGCTTCGGACCTTCTACGAAATCCGCGACACGCCGGGGTTGAAGAAGAAGCCCTCGACCTCCGAACTGCTCGACTGGCTGAAACTGCTGCTGGTCGAGGACATCGATCCCGAAACCCTGCGCGAAAAGACCCCGAACAAGCTGATCCCGCCCCTGCACGGCGCCCTGCTCAAGAACGAACAGGACGTCCACCTGTTCGAGCGTCTGGCCTTCCTGACCCGTCGCGAAGGGTCCCGCCCCGGAACCTGAGCCGGTCAATCCGAACACCGTGTCGGACAGGTTTCGTCACGGCGATTACCGCGATTTCACTGGAATACGCGCGACCAGAGCGCATGATGATCTCATGAGACCGACCCTGCCATCGCGCCTTGCGCTCCTGGCCTCCTGTGTGGGGGCCGTCACCCTGATCGCGGCCTGCGATGACGGGGTGCGCATCTCCTCGACCCGGTCCAGCACCGAGGCCAAGGGCGTGCTCAAGGTCATCGACGCCCTGCAATGCCCCGACACCCTGGGCTCCCTGACCCGCAAGGGCTCGGCCCAGGCCGACGGCACGGTCTGCACCTACGCCGGCCCGCGCGGAGCCGAGGTGTCGCTGCACCTGGTCCAGCTCGGCGACGACCCCATCGATACCGTCCTGAAGCGGTTCGAGACCTTGCTGTCCCAATCCATGCCCCGCACGACCGCCCAGCTGGCGGCGGCAGCGGCCCAGTCCGACGCCGAGGTGGCTCGCGCCGATGCCGAGGCCGCCCGGGCCGACGCCGAGGCGGCTCGCGCCGACGCCACGGCCCAGGCGGCCTCCGCCGAAACGACCTCTAGCGGTGACTCCGCCCACATCTCGGCCCCCGGCATGCAGATCGACGCCGAGGGGGACCGGGCCCGGGTCAGCCTGCCCGGCATTCAGGTCGATGCCGACGGCGACAAGGCGAATGTCCGCATCGGCGGCTTTACCATCCGCGCCGACGACAGCCAGGCCCGCATCTCGGGTACGGGGCGTGCTCCCGGTTCATCGACCGAAGAGGCGGTCAGTATCCACGCCGTCGACAACGCCGCCGAGTTCCGGTCGAGCGCTCCGGGCGAGGCGACGCGCCAGACCTGGCGCCTGAACGACAACAGCCCCTCGGACGCCGGCTGGCGCATGGTCGGCTACGAGGCGCGCGGTCCTCGCGGCGGGCCGATCGTCGTCGCGACCGTTCGCGTCCGCGAGCGCCGATCCGACGACGTCTTCGATAATGCCAAAGACCTCGTCGCCCTCAACGTCGGGGAATGACGCGGCCAGACGTCATCGCACACTTGATCGCCACGACGGGATGGGTCACCTGACCGGCCAACCACAGGAACTCTCCAACTTGGCCCCGCCGTCGCTGAAACCCTCGAACAAGGCCCCTCGCGCCTGGCAGCGGATGCTGTCGGGCCGCCGCCTCGACCTGCTCGACCCCTCGCCGCTCGACATCGAGATCGAGGACATCGCCCACGGCCTGGCCCGCGTCGCCCGCTGGAACGGCCAGACCATCGGCGAACACGCCTTCTCGGTCGCCCAGCACTCCTGCGTCGTCGAAGAGATCGCCGCCCACATCAGGCCGGGGCTGGAGCCGAAATGGCGCCTCGCCGCCCTGCTCCACGACGCCTCCGAATACGTCATCGGCGACATGATCTCGCCCTTCAAGGCGGCGCTGGGCATGAACTACAAGGGCTTCGAGGCCCGGCTCGAGGACGCCATCCACGTCCGCTTCGGCCTGCCGCCCAAATCCCCGCCACCGATCAAGACCCTGATCAAGAAGGCCGATCGGGCCTGCGCCTTTTTCGAAGCGACCCAGCTGGCCGGCTTCGACCGCGCCGAATCCCTCAAGATCTTCGGCAGCCCCCCGCCGGGCTATGACCTCGTCATCGAACCCCTGCCCGCCCCCGTCGCCCAGGCCCGCTACCTCGAACGCTACCGCGTCCTGGCCGAGGCCGTCGGCCTGATCCCCGCCCCCGACGCCTGGCACACGGAATAGCGCCGGTGTCGTTCGGCGGAGAACACGGCGTCCGCATCGGCCTGTCGGCCGTGGTCATGGCCGTTCGCGATCGCCGGCTCTGCGTCCTGACCACGACTTCGCCGGACCAGTCGGGAGAGGGCGGCGAGATCGCCCTGCCCTTCGGCCCGTTCGACCCCGCCAACGACCGGACCTTCGAGCTGTCGCTGCGTGCCTTCGTAACCGCCCAGACCGGCTTTCGCCCCGGCTTCGTCGAGCAGCTCTACACCTTCGGCGACGCTGGCCGCGCCTCGCCCCGCCCGACCCCGGGGCCCGAACGCCAGCGCGAGATCAGTGTCGGCTACCTGGCCCTGACCCGCGACGCCGCCACCGCCTCGCTCGCCGACGCCCGCTGGACGCCGCTCTACGACATCTTCCCGTGGGAGGACCGCCGTACCCAGCCCGACCCCGCCATCCCCGACGCCCTGGCCGCCTGGACCTCTGCCGACCCGCGTCGTCCGGCCCGCGCTGAAAGCCTGTTCGCCCTGGGCGACACCCTGCGCTGGAACGAGGAACGCGTGCTGGAGCGCTACGAACTCCTCTACGAAGCCGGCCTCGTCCCCGAGGCCCTGCGTGACGGTGCGACGTCAGCCGGTGCCACCGATGCCTTTCCCGGCCGCGCCATGGTGTCCGATCACCGCCGTATCCTGGCCACAGGCCTCGGCCGGTTGCGTTCCAAGCTGAAGTACCGACCGGTCCTGTTCGAGCTGATCGACGGTGCCTTCACCCTGTCCGAACTCCAGGCGGCGGCCGAAGCCGTGGCGGGCCTCACCCTGCACAAGCAGAATTTCCGGCGCGGCGTGGAACGCACCGGCCTGGTCGAGCCCACGGGCCGCCTTTCGACCGGCACCGGCGGCCGCCCGGCCGAGCTGTTCCGCTTCACCGGCACCGACGCCCGGGACGGCCAGGCCCCCGGCCTCGCCCTCCCCGCCCAACGTTGACCAAAAAAGGATACGAACCCGCTTGCGGCGACGCCCCCGCCCCATTAGGTAGGCCCCTCGCTCGACCAAGCGTACTAACGGCCCCGCGGAGAGGTGGCAGAGTGGTCGAATGTACCGCACTCGAAATGCGGCGTGCCTGGAAGGGTACCGTGGGTTCGAATCCCACCCTCTCCGCCACCGCCCTTGGCCGAACCTGACGGGTCCCAGATACCCGCGAAAACACCCCGACATTACCGCGACTTGTCCGAGACCGGAGACACATGTTCCGTCTCCGCCTGCGTCCATTCCTCCCTGATCCCTCGGCTTTCGCGCGCCCGTCTCCGTCAACGCGGAGACGGGTCGCTTTGCCGTGTCCGGCGCATCGCTGATAACAGGGAAGTACAGGGAAAACGCGTGACATTTCGCTCGTCGAAGCGACGCCTAGAACGGCGCAGACGCCCGCCACGACTGGGTTTGGGGGGGGCCTCAACTAAATTCCCGTGACGGAACAGGGAATATTCCCGGACCGATCAGGGAATATTTTTCACGTATCAGGGAAAGGGATCGCCGGAACAGGCAAGATCGCTAGGCGGCGTAGAGACGTCTCTGCTCGGCCCAATCCAGCGGCAGCTCCTCGCGGGTCAGAGCCTCAAGCGTCAGCCCGATCGGCTGACAGCCATCGATGATCGCGGCCTTCAAATCGGGGGCCAGGAAGGCTGGTCGGATCAGCCGTCGGACGAACGGGCTCGAGAGGTTTTCGGCCTGGGCGATCGCGCTGAGGTTCTCGACCTCACCAGCAAGCAGACGCCGCTTCCACGACTCGGCCCTAATGAGGGCGGCAGTTAGGGCGCGGTCGACTCTCGTCGAGGACACGGCCGCTGTTCCATGCGGCCCCACCGCGACCATGGTGCCGCCGCGCCGCATGAGCCTGACACTGATCTCGGTCGTGGGTTGGTCACTGCGTCGGCTCAGGCGCTCGACGGCGACTCGGTGCTCGGGCTTCAAGTCCCGCGTTGCGATGTCGAGGCGTTCCTGGTCGAAGATGATGGTCACTTTTTCGGAGTCGATTTCGACGCGGTCGATCACGTCCCGAACCAAGGTCCAGTCCGGCGTCAGCGCGCGGCTGTCGATGACCCTCAGATCGCCAAGTCGCCTGGCGACGATGTCCTCGATCAGCGGTGCCGAGATCCGTGAGACGGCTCCTGCCCGGTCCAGCCGCCCGGTCGTGACCGCCGTGGAGACGTAGTAGTGGTAGCTGGGCTTGTTGGGCTTCTGGACCTTGACCGGAGACATCGGCGTGCCGGCGCTGTCGAACAGCAGACCCATCAGCGGCGCGCCCTTATACGGCCGACGCGCTTCGCCGGGGCTGCGAACCTTGCGATCATTCTCGACCAGCAGGGCCTGGACGGCGTCGAACAGTTCTCGCTCGATGATCGCCGGATGCTGGCCGGGGTAGCTCTTATCCTTGTGCGGGATCTCGCCAACGTAGGTGCGGTTTTTGAGCATGTGGAACAGCGGGCCCCGCTGGATCGGGATGCCGCCACGAGCCACGCCGGCCTTGCTGACGGTCCGCTTGGTCACCACACCGGCCTTGGCGAGCTCAGCCACGACCTTGTGGGTCGATCCCAGTTCCAGGTAGCGCTGGAAGACCCAGCGCACAGTCTTGGCCTCTTCCTCGTTGATGGTGAGGGTGCGGCCGGCGGCGTCGTAGCCGAGCGGAAGGCCTCCCCCCATCCACATGCCCAGCTTCTTGGACGCCGCGATCTTGTCGCGGATGCGCTCGCCGGTCACCTCGCGCTCGAACTGGGCGAAGGACAAGAGCACGTTGAGGGTCAGCCGGCCCATGGAAGTGGTGGTGTTGAAGGCCTGGGTGACGCTGACGAAGCTGGCGCCCGCCTTGTCGAGCACGTCGACGATCCTGGAAAAGTCAGTCAGGGCCCGGGTCAGGCGGTCCACCTTGTAGACCACCACCACGTCGACCAGGCCTGCCCCGACGTCGGCCATGAGTCGCCTGAGCACCGGTCGTTCCATGTTGCCACCGCTGAACCCGCCGTCGTCGTAGACCTCGGGCAAGGCGGTCCACCCCTCCCCGGCTTGGGACAGGACGTAGGCGGCGCAGGCGTCGCGTTGGGCGTGGAGCGAGTTGTAGTCCTGCTCCAGCCCCTCCTCGGTGCTCTTCCTGGTATAGATGGCGCAGCGGATGGGGCGACCGGCGGGTTTCATGCGGCTTCGGTCTCCCTCAGGCCAAAGAAGCGAGGGCCATTCCAGCGAACCCCCGTGATGAGCCTGGCCACCTTGGAGAGGCTGGCGTGCTTCTCGCCATTCCAAACGAAGCCGTCACGCACGACCTCAACCTCGATGCGCCGGCCTTGCCATTCCCGCACCAGGGTCGAGCCGGGCTTGAACGAGGCCGTCCGCACCGTGGGCTTATGGCCCAAGCGATGCCGAGCCGCCGCGCTGGCCAATCGACGATCTGGCGATGAGACGCCATGGCCGGCGGCCTTCATCTGCAGCGCCTCAGCCAGGGCGCGGCGCAGGATGTCGGGCGACCGGACCAGGGGCGGCTCGCCGAGCCGCTCCCTCCACAGGGCTCGCAAGTCATCGACGCCCATGGCGTCCAGCCGCGTCAGCAGCTCGCGAACCTCCTCCATCAGCCGGCGTCCTTACCAGCGATCCGCCAGACCCGGCCGCCCTCGGCCTTTTCGCTGGTCGCGGCATGGCCTTTCTTTCTAAGCGCGCCGGCCATGGCACCCCGGATCGAATGCGCCTGCCAGCCGGTGGCGGCGATCATTGCCGGCATGGTCGCGCCCTCGGGGCGCTGGAGCAGCGCGATCAGGGCGTCGAGCTTGGTGGGCGGCGGCGCGGCTCTGGTCTCGGCCGGCGGTTTGAACTTGAGTTGCGAGGACATCGGTCAGGCTCCATCTTGGCTGGAGCGCTTAATCGCGCCCCTACCGAAACGAGCCCGGGAGACCGGGCGGGAGTGGGGTCACTACCGCTTGATCTTCCCCCGCAAAAGTGGACGGGGTTAAGCCGCTCTGCGTTCGGCCTCGGCGGGGCTGATGTAGCCCAGTGACGAGTGCAGGCGGCGGGGATTGTAGAAG
>NZ_JBIIAY010000018.1:0-32552 GCF_044239655.1 Brevundimonas sp. | reverse complement strand
TGGGGGCTGCGGCTCCAGCTGCGGTGGCGGCGGCGGCGGCGGCGGCGGCGGTGGCTACACCGGCGGCGGCGGTCACGGTGGCGGAGGCTACGGCGGTGGCGGTGGTCACGGCGGTGGCGGCTACGGCGGTGGTGGTCACGGCGGTGGCGGCGGCTGGAACCGGGGCGGCAACGTCAACGGCAACTTCAACAACAACGTCAACGTCAATGTGAACGCGAACTCCAACGCGAACTCGAACTCCAACAGCAACGCCAGCTACGGCCGCTCCGTCCTGAACGCCCGCGGCTATTCCGGTTACGGCCAGTACAGCATCGGTGGCGGTGGCGGCGGCTACGCCGGTGGCGGCGACGGCTTCTATCCCGCAGGTCCCGGCTATGGCGACGGCGGCGGTGGGGTCGCGATCTCCCACGACTACGGCTGTGTCGCCACGGCCGGCCCCAGCGCCCCCTTCGGCTATTCGGTCTCGGGCTTCGGCCGCCGCCTGGTGTCCCAGCAGGGCTCCTACGCGGCCTACTACGGCGGCCAGGGAACCTGTGGCGCTCCCGTGCCGATCCCGGCCGGCCCCTGCTGCGCCCCGGCCCCGGTCGGACCGTGCTGCACGGCGCCCGTCCCGCTCCCGACGCCCGTTCCCGTCTGCGGCCCCGGATACGGTGGCGGTTATGGTGGCGGCTACGGCGGTCGTTACGGCAGCCGTATCCCGCACGGTAGCGGCAATGCCTGCGGCCCGGTGGCACCGCCTCCCCCGCCGCCTTCCTACGGCTGCGGCGAGTGCAACGCGCCGGTCTACAGCCAGCCCTTCTACGGCCACGTCCCGGCCCCGGCCCCCGTCACCCTGCGCTCGCAAGGCGTCCGTGTGGCCTCGCCGCCGGTGAACGTCCCGCCGCAAGTCGTCTACATCCAGGGCCCGCCCGTCTGGGTCGACGCCCCGCCGGTCAACGTCGCCCCGGCCCAGATCTATCTGGAAGCGCCGAACGTCCGGGTCCGTCCGTCCGAGGTCACCGTGGCCCCGCCGGAAATCCACTACACCCCGGCCCAGGATCGCCCCGAGGACGACTGCTGCGATGCCGTTCACTCGTCCTCCCCGGCGGTCGATAGCCCCTACGTCACCCACGTCCCGCAGGGCGGCGAAGGCTACGGCGATCCCTATGTCATGCAGGCCCCGGTCGCGCCCGAACGGGATCTGAAGGACTACGCTCCTGGTCCGGGTTATGGCCCAACGACCGGCGAGACACAGTTCCAGTAGGGGCTGGGACGTCTTTCAGTGGGGGCTGAAAGACAGGGGCCGGCGAGCATTGCGGTGCTCGCCGGCCTTTCTGCGTCCAAGGGTGGTCAGTGGCTGCCCGCCCCCATCCGGCCGTTGTCGGCCAGGCGGATGACGACGTCGTCGACCTGAACGCCGCCACGGTCGATAACTAGGTTCTGGTAGTTGCGCTGGCCCTCCGATGTCTCGGCCTCGACGCCGGCGACCTCGGTGGTGAACTCGCGTCGCAGATAGGTGGCCAGTTCGCCGGCGGTCACCATGGTGTCGCCGTCGCCGTCCGCCTCACCCGACAGGCCCGAGCGCAGGAAGTGGGCGAGATAGCCACCGGCCTCGAACTTGTCGGCGACGGCGCTGGTCAGGTCCTCCTCGGAACTGAACAGGCCCATCACGCCGGGCCGATCCACGACGTTCCGCGCGAACCCGCCCGAGAAACAGCTGTCCAGCACCAGCAGCGACAGTCGGGTCCGCAGGGTGCCGAACAGCCGCGCCATCTCGCGATCAGAGATTTCGCCGTCGCTGAGCACGATGCCCTCGGACCGGCCGTCGGGCTCGATCGCGCTGACCTGGGACACCTCGCCTTCGGTCTGCGAGCCGTGGCCCGAGAAGAAGAACATGAACATGTCGTCCGGCCCGGCCTGCTGGGCCACGCGTCGGAAGGCGCTCTCGACGCTCGCGACCGTGGCCTGGGCATTGGTCAGGGTGACGCTGGCCGGGTTGAGTACGCCCTCGCGCCGCAGGGTCTCGGCCAGTTTCAGGGCATCGTCGTCGGTATAGGGCAGGTCCGACTGCGCATCGCCGTATTCGGACACCCCGACCATGATGGCATAGACGCGCGGCCCGCCCGGCACCGAGGCCTGGCGCGGCGAGCCCTGGCTAGGCATGACGCTGAAGCGGTACGACCCGGTCTCGCCGGCCTCGTAGGAGGTGACGGCGACGGTGTATTCACCGTCCTCGGCCAGGGCTGTGTCGAGGCGGCTGTTGGTGCCGTCGTCGCCGTCGTCGTTCTCGATCTGATTGCCCGAGGGGGTGGTCAGCATGATGTAGGCGTCAAACGCCGAGGAGGTCAGCTCCGCCGCCACCCGCTGACCCCGCCGACCCTGGAAGGTGAAGGTGTCGACGTACTCACCGCTGTCCAGCGTGTCGTCGCCGGCCTGGAGCGCCCCGCCGACCGTATCGCCGATGCGCAGACTTCCGCCCGTGCCCGGTCCCTGGCCACGCGGCGCGTTGGGTTGGGGTTGCGGGCGATAGCTGGAGCCGTCGCCGACCGACAGCCGGTAGCGGCCGCTCTCGCCGGCCTCATAGCTGGTCGCCGCGATCTCATAGGTTCCGTCGGCGGGCAGGGTGACGATCAGGCGGCTGTCGCGGCTGTCCTGCGCATCCGCATCGTCGTCGTTGAAGGCCGAGAAGCCGCCAGGGCCCTCGATCTGGAGGTATGGATCGAACTCGCCCGAAGACAGCCGCAGATCCAGCTCCTGACCACGCCTTCCGCGCAGGGTGAAGGTGTTGACGTATTCGCCGCTCGACAGGGTGCGAGCCCCCTGCCCCAGCCGGCCGTCGCGGGTTTCGCCGACCCGGATGGGGGCCCCGGAAGGGGCCGATTGCGATCGGTCAGGCTGTGGGGCCCGACCGTATCGGCCATTGCTGCCGCGCTCCTCGGCATAGACCTGACCGCCCTCTTCCAGCGTCAGGCTGTAGGCACCGGTCTCCCCGGCCTCGAATGTGGTGGCGGAGACCTGGACCTCGCCGTCGGCTGGGGCAGTGAAGGTGATGGCGCTGTCGGTGGAACCCCGGCTGCCGGGATCGTCGTCGTTGTCCTCGCTCAGCCCGCCCGGCCCCCGCGCCACCAGATAGGCATCGAAATCCCCGGACTGGAGGGTCAAGGTATAGGTCTGGCCACGCCGGGCACGGAACCGCCAGCCGTCGGCGTATTCGCCCGTGCTGAGCCGCGAGTCGCTGCGCTCCAAGGCCTCGCGCACCGTCGCGCCGGGCTGGAGGACGTTGTTCTGGCCCCGCCGCGCGCTGGCCCCGATGCGATCGGCGATGCTGCCGCCCACGCCGGTGCCCATACGACCCGCCTGGCCGCTCTGGAAGGCCAGGGTGTAGCGGCCGCTCTCGCCCGGTTCATAGCTGGTCGCCATGACGCGGTAGGTTCCGTCGGCCGGAAGGCGCAGATCCAGCGCCGCCGAGGTATCGCCGTCCTGACCGTCGTCGTTCTCATCCGAGAAATCGCCGGGGCCGTTGATCAGGAGATAGGGGTCGAAATCGCCCGAACTCATCGACAGGGACACCCGGTCCCCGGCCCGACCCTGGAAGGTCCAGGTATCGACGAACTCCCCCGAGTCCAGCTGCTCGTCACCCTGACGCAGGTCGCCGTATGCCGGCGCGCCGGGCTGTAACCGTTGCTGGGCATGGGCGGTGCCGCCGACGAGCGCGAGTGCGACCGTGGCCATAAGCAGTGATTTCGACATGAGACTCCCCCGAGTAACGCCGTGCAGTGATGACGCCGTTGGCCGAACTTGTCATCAGAGTCGATCGACGAGACCTAATATCTTCGCCGAACGCCGCGCGACAAACGCCGATGTCACCACCATTCGGCCTTGATATGGGCGCAGATGGCCGCCCCTTCACGAGACATCGCGACCGCGCGTATCTCGCCTTCGCGCCCAAAGCGCCCTACGAGACAATCATGCCCTTCCCCGCCAGTCATCCCGCGCTCGACCGCGCCCTTTCCGATCGCGGCTATGCCGAGCCGACCCCCGTCCAGGCCGCCGTGCTGGACGCCGCTCCCAACGACGACGGGTCCGGTCGCGACCTGCTGGTCTCGGCCCAGACCGGGTCGGGCAAGACCGTGGCCTTCGGCCTGGCCCTGGCGACGACCCTGCTGGGGGATGCGGAGAAGTTCACCGACTTCGGCAATCCCGTCGCCCTGGTCATCGCCCCGACCCGCGAACTGGCCCAGCAGGTCTCGTCGGAACTGCAATGGCTCTATGCCCAGACCGGAGCGCGGATCGTCTCCTGCGTCGGCGGCATGGACCCCAAGACCGAGCGTCGGGCGCTGGAACGCGGTGCCCATATCGTCGTCGGCACGCCGGGGCGTCTGCGTGACCATCTGGAACGCGGCGCGCTCGACCTGTCAGAAGCCAAGGCGGTCGTCCTCGACGAGGCCGACGAGATGCTGGACATGGGGTTCCAGGAGGATCTGACCTTCATCCTGGACGCCGCGCCGCCCGAGCGCCGGACCCTGCTGTTCTCCGCGACCCTGGCCCGTGACATCGTCCAGCTGGCCAAGACCTATCAGCGCGATGCCCTGCGCATCGATACGGTCGCCGGCAACAAGTCCCACGCCGACATCGAGTACAAGGCCATCCGCATCGCGCCGAACGAGATCGAGCTCGGGGTCGTCAATGTGCTCCGCTATTTCGAGGCCCCCGGTGCCCTGGTGTTCGCCAACACCCGTGAACGGGTCAAGCATCTGACGTCGTCCTTGCGCGAACGCGGCTTCTCGGTCGTGGGCCTGTCGGGCGAACTGACCCAGAGTGCGCGGTCCGAAGCATTGCAGGCGCTACGGGACGGCCATGCCCGGGTCTGCGTCGCCACCGACGTCGCGGCACGGGGTCTGGACCTGCCCGATCTGGGGCTGGTGATCCATGCCGAGATTCCGGTCAACAAGGCGGGCTTGCTGCACCGTTCGGGTCGGACGGGGCGGGCCGGCAAGAAGGGCGTCTCGGTCCTGCTGGTCAGCTATACGCGCCGCCGCAAGGTGGAGTTGATGCTGCAATCGGCCTCGATCGTCGCCGAATGGTCGGGGCCTCCGAGCGCGGAGATGATCCTCGAGAAGGACCGCGAGCGGCTGCTGGCCGATCCCGCCCTGACCGCGCCGGTCGACGACGAGGAAGCTCTGGAGCTGGGCAGGCTGCTGCTGGAGCGGACCACGCCCGAACAGGTCGCGGCCTCGCTGATCCGCCTGTATCGCCAGAAGCTGCCCGCGCCGGAAGACGTCTATGACGACGAGCGCATGAAGCGGGCCCAGGTCAGCGGCGTCAACGATCGCGGCCAGCGTGACGGCCCCCTGACCGACTTCGCCCGGGGCGGCGAGATGGTCTGGTTCCGGGTCAACATCGGCCGCGACAAGAATGCCGATCCGAAATGGCTGTTGCCGACCATCTGCCGCATCGGTCACGTGACCAAGGGCGACATCGGCTCGATCAAGATCTTTGATCGCGAGACCAAGTTCGAGATCACCAAGGCCGCCGAGGCCAAGTTCCGCGCCGCCGTCGCGACCTCGACCGAAGACGGCGTCACCGTCGCCGACGCCGTGGCACCGGGTCCGAAGGAGAAGCCCGCAAGCCGCTGGGACAAGAAGCCGGTCGGCGACGCAGGTGATCGTCCTGCCCGCAAACCCTGGGCCGACAAGAGCGAAGGCGGCACCTCGCCGAGGGGCGAGAAGAAGCCCTGGGTGAAGCGCGAGGACGGTGCCGCCACGGGTGAGAAGAAGCCGTGGGTCAAGCGTGAGGACAGCGCGCCAGCCGGCGAGAAGAAGCCCTGGGTCAAGCGGGACAAGCCGGAAGCGGCTGAGCGGACACCGTGGGCCGGCAAGGTCGATACTGGGGCTCCGGCCAAGAAGCCGTGGGTCAAGAAGGACGCTGGGGCTGCACCAAAGGCCGCCTGGGCACCGGCGTCGGACGCCCATCCCGCACCGGGCGGAGAACCGGCTTTCAAGGGCAAGCCCAAAGGCGGCGATCGGCCCTGGGGGGCGAAGGACGCACGGGGCAAACCCACCGCCAAGCCCGCCGGAGCCAAGCCGTTCAAGGGCAAGAAAAAGCCAAACGGTTGACCGCACCGCAGGCCTGATCTCTCAGCGCGCCGTTGCCCCAGGCAGCGGCGCGTTCTGCTGTGTCCCAAAAAGTTAGAAAAGCGTTTGACCCCATCGGCTGGCATCGAGTCGATGCGGCCTGCGGATACGCTGAAAGCGATCTGTGCCGCTGACGATGGTACCGCCTCTCAGGCTTGAACTGAGGACCTCCGGTTCCACAAACCGGCGCTCTAACCAACTGAGCTAAGGCGGCGCATCGATCGCGTGGGCCGACTGGCCCCGCGCGAGGGGTGGTCTTTAGCGGCGCTGTCCGAAGGGATCAAGCATCCATTGCAGGCCGCGAGGCCTGAACGCGAAAACGCCCCGAAGCGTTAGCTTCGGGGCGTTCCCGTATCGATGTCAGGCGGCGATCATTCGCCCAGGTTGAACGGCACCCGGACGGTGAAGGTCGCATTGGTCGCCGCGCCATCCACGGTGCGGGGCGAAAGCTGGCCCCGCTGGACGATACGCACGGCAGCCTGGCCGAAGCCCATGCCCGCTGGCGTTTCCGAAACCACCCGGCAGTTCGCCGGACGGCCGTTGGCCTGGGCGGTGCAGGAGACGGTCGCTGAGCCGCTGACGCCACGATCCATGGCGCGAGCCGGGAAGTCGTCGGCGGTCGGACGCGGAGGCCGCGACCAGGCCACGTTGGTGATGACCGACGGGCGAGGCGGAGCCGGAGGCGCAGGCGGAGGCGGAGGTCCGGGGACGATCACGGGGGGACCCGTGTATTCGACCCGGTCTTCCTTCTTCGTCGGCTCGATCGGCAGGGTGATCGGCGGCGGAGGCGCGTTGGGCACCACGACCGGAGGACGGACCTGCAGCTTGGGCGGCGGCGGGGTGTCCGGCGGAGGCGGCGGCGGCGGAGGGGGAGGAGGCGGCGGAGGCGGAGCAACGATGTCCACGTCCACAGCGTCGTCCTCGAACGCCACCTGTTGCATCTCGAACTTGGTCTTCTGGACCCAGATCACGAGCGCGACAAAGAGAACCAACACCACCGCCAAGGCGATGAGCCAGGTCACGGGCGACACCTTCTTGCGAGGGGCGTCGTAGCGACTGCGGTGATATTCGACGGGTGTATCTGTCATGTGATCTCCCGTTCCCTAACCTTTGTCTTCGCCGACGAGGGCGACGCTGTAGAAGCCGGCATCCTGCAGGGAATTCATCGCCTGCATGAAGTCGCCATATCGCGTGTCCTGGTCGCCGCGGATGTAGATCCGTTCCTTGGTCGGGTCCCGACGGCCGATCTGGGCCGTCAGGTCGCTACCGAGGGTGTCGTAGCTCGATTCACCGTCGCCGATGTAGACCCGGCCGTCCGTCGTGATCGAGATGAACACGGGCTTGGGCGGGTTGTCGGATGGCGGCACAAGAGCGATCGGAAGTTTCACTTCCACCCCCGGGGTGGCGACCGCAGACGCCACCATGAAGATGATCAGCAGGACGAGCATGATATCAACGAAAGGCGTGACGTTGATTTCTGCGTTCTGCTCGACGTGATACTTACCGCCGCCCGAACCTCCGAGTTTGGCGGCCATCCGTCTTAGGCTCCCTTGTCGAGCTGACGCGACACGGCGTTCAGCAGTTCAGCAGCAAAGCCGTCCGAACGGGTGCCATAGGCCGAGATGCGGGTGTTGAAGTAGTTGTACATCACGACGGCGGGGATAGCGGCGAACAGGCCGATACCGGTGGCCAGCAGAGCCTCGGCGATACCGGGGGCGACGGAGGCCAGGTTGGTCGTGTTCGACTGAACGATACCGATGAAGGAGTTCATGATGCCGTACACGGTACCGAACAGACCCACGAACGGGCCAATGGAGCCGGTCGAGGCCAGGAACTGCTGTCCACCGGACAGGCGAGCGGCGAGGCCGGCCTGAACTGCGGAAACGGCGTGCTGGGCACGGGCCAGGGCGTCATGCTTGTTGTCGCCGGCGACCGAGAGGCCCGACTGACGCGACAGTTCGATTTCCTCGGTGGCGGCAGCGGCCATGTCGGCCAGCGGGTTGCCGTCATAGGCTTCGTCGGTGGCCACGCGACGCATGTCGGCGAGGGTCCGGGTCTGGCGGAACTCTTCCAGGAAGCGGTCGGTCTTGCGGTTCAGGCTGCCGAACTCGAGCAGCTTGATGATGAGCAGGGTCCAGGAGAAGATCGAGGCCAGCAGCAGGCCGATCATGACGGCCTTAACGACCGGGGTCGCGATCATGAACATGTCGATCGGGGTCAGACCGGCGGCGCTGTGGCCACCGTCTTCGGCTTCGGCGGCAGGAGCGGCCGCAGGGGTCGCTGCCGGAGCCGGGGTCGTCGCTGCGGGAGCGGCGGCGGCCGGAGCGGCCGTGGCCGCGGGGTCCTGCGCAAGCGCGGGGCTGCTCGCCATCAGGACGGCGGCGCCGGCCAGGGCGAGGAGGATGTTCGTCTTCTTGCTATCCAGCATTTGTCGCCAGTTCCTGCTTTGTGGTCTGAAGCTATTTGACCTTGGAGACCGGCCGCGAAATGCGACCGCCCCCCCATGAAATTCGGTTTTGCCCCGACTGCCGAGCCAAAAGGCCGCAGGCGGAACGCCTTGTATCGCATCTGGTTGCCCCAAGGGGAACCATAGTCTGGTCGGCACCGCCGGGACGGGTCCGTGGATGTTGTCGACCTCGCGTTAATGCGAACGTGGTCAAGCGTCTTTGGCGAACGGTTATCAGAGCGTCAAGGGCGCAATGGTGCTTTTCGCCCGCAGAGCGAAACGAGCCTGCAAATCCATATGCAATGGGCAAAAACGGCGAAACGATGATGCATGAATCACATCGATTTCGTGCTGCGACGCAACATTTTGCCGTTTGCAGTGCAGCATAATGACAGCGAGGGACAGTAATTGTCTGGGGAATCGAGAAAGCGGCGCGGAGTTGGTGGTTAGTGGTTCGTGGTTAGTGGTTGTCGCATCTTCGACGCTGCGTGACTGCCGGGCGACAGAGCCCGCTGCCGGACCCGGCAACCAGTAATCGCAAATCACCAGCCACAAATCACTCTTCACACACGCCTCTTCGCCCTCACGCGCCGATGCGCTGAAGTTATGGGAAGGGCCGGCGGAGCGTCCGGGCTCTCACCCGGAAAAGAATAGAAAATGCCGTTTCGGCGAAAGACGAACGCTCCGCGCATGTGGTTTTCCGGGAGCTGTACGGCTCGTGTTTCCACGAACCAGCGGGGCTCTTAACCCCTTGCCGCTACCGCGCCCCCGGCGGGAGGGCGGGCGCCTTGCGTGCCCGTCCCCTGAACGATCCGACTCTCTGCGCCAGACCCTTTGACGGTCCGGGGCGACCCCGTCTTTCGACGGCGCCGGCATCCCCCAGTCCGATCCCGCTCCACACACCCCCGCCGCTACAAGATCGCAAGGCCTTGCGCCCTTCCCCGCGACGGGACGAAGAGCAGTATAGCCGCGTGGGATACCTGGGCGCGTAGATCGGGGCTACTCGGCGTCAGAAACGGTCGTATCCCTCGGCAGGGCAAGGGATCGGGTCGGCTGAAGTTCGCGAGTTGGAGGCGTCGGACAAGCCAGAATTCTCTGCTTATTCCGCTGAGCCAGGAGTCTGGAGACGCGCTGAGGCCGTCCCTCTCCCATTGGGAGAGGGCTTGAGCGCACGGCGGCGCAGCCATCGTTCTTGCGCGAAAGGGTGAGGGCGGATGCTTCTGTCGGCGACAGCCGGATCACCGTCCGTGCGACGGCTTCGCCGACGGACAGACCCGACCCTCATCCGTCCGCTTCGCGGCCACTTCTCCCAACGGGAGAAGGAAAGAAAAGCCGCTGTCGATACATTGGCGGCGGCCCAAGACTCAGGCCCGGGCGGCGCACCTCGCAGCATCGACACCGAGAGCGGACAGGCGGCGGCGGACGGGGAGGAAAATTGGCGATGTCACGAGAAGGAATGGTGCCTGGGGGCGGATTCGAACCACCGACACGCGGATTTTCAATCCGCTGCTCTACCAACTGAGCTACCCAGGCGCACACGACCCGGAGCCGAGGGCGTCGCGGGAGCGGGGTCTATAATCGAGCCGATCCGGGGTGTCCAGCGTCGTTCAGCCGTCTTCGCCGCCTTGTCGCGATCCGGGACCGGCCGGAGCGTCGTCGGTGGGCTCGTCGTCGCGGACGGGGATGGCGTATCCTCCGCTGAACCACTTGCCCAGATCGACGTCGGCGCAGCGGCGCGAACAGAAGGGGCGGTATTCGGGGACGGCCGGATGCCGTTTGCAGATCGGACAGGTCGCCATGGTCAGGCCTCGCGGATTTCACTGCGTCCGGGCAGAACGCCGGGATCGGGCTTAAGTCCCGCACGGGGCCCAAGACGCGAGACCAACTCAGCGGCAAGAGCGGCCTCGGCCGGGGCGCAGTGCATGACCAGGCGCGGGATCGTGGTGTCGGACAGGATCGCTTGACGCAGCCGCCGAACGATGTCGAGCGTCCGGGTCAGTGGGGTCTGGCGACCAACCCAGCCGTTCAGGACGTCTTCCAGTGGTGTTCGCCGCCACGGCAGGGCCAGTTGGAGAACGCCGAACCGGTTCAGTGGTCCGTAGGCGATGTCCGGGGCGGTGTCCGGGTCGGCACCAAAGGCCGCCCTGGCCTCGGCGGCGACGATCGCCGCATCGTGGCCCGTTCCGATCAGATCGATCGCGACCAGTCCACCCCAGCGCTTGAGCCGGATCAGCCGGGCGGCGTGGACGAGGCCAAGCCGGTTCGCAGCCGTCCTGCCCTTTCGTCCGTCACGACCCGGCAGGCCGACATAGTCGATATCGACCGCGATCAGGGCGCGGGTCCGCTGGACCGCCAGATCGAGACCGATCTCGGCGTAGAAGTCGCCATCGGCCAGCGCCTCTTCCTCGGCGTCCCACGATGCCTGAATGGCGGCGACACCGCTCTGGACCGGGACGCCGGGGGCGAGGCGGGCAAGATCGTCGGCAACCGTCGGACCGGGCGTCAGAAGGCGCGGATCGCCCTCGGCCGCGCCGATCAGGCGCAGGGCCGGCCCTTTGCGCTCGCGGGGTTCGGCGACGACCTCGACCTCGACGGCCTGGCCGACGTGCAAGGGCATGGCCTTGGAGAAGGGCAGGAAGCCCATGGGGGGCTCGCCGCCCAGATCGACGAAGGCGGCACCCAGGCCGGGGTCGGCCTCCACCACCCGGCCGACAATGCGGGCACCCAGACGGTGGGTCGGCTCGTCGGTCTCGCGCTGGATCAGCAGGGTCTCGAACCGGCCGTCCCGCGCGATGATGCCCCGGGTCTCGCCGGGCTGTTCGTCGAGGAAGACCTCCGTCTCGGGCATCAGCCGCGCCGCCAGCCCGCGCCGGCCAGCAGGTTGACGGTCTCGAACAGCGGCAGGCCCATGACGGCGGGATAGGAGCCGACGATGCGGGTCACGAAGGCCCCAGCCGGGCCCTGGATGCCATATCCGCCCGCCTTGCCGCGCCAGTCGCCGCCGGCGACGTAGGACGCGATCTCGGCGGGCGAGAGGACCTTGAACGACACGCGGGTGTCGACGACGCGGTGGATTGTCCGCTCGCCCGTCGCGACGGCGACGCCGGTGAAGACGCGGTGATTGCGGCCGGACAGCAGGGTCAGGAATTTCGTCGCCTCGGCCTCGTCGGCCGGCTTTTCCAGCAGGCGGCGACCGACGGCGACGACGGTGTCGGCGGCCAGGACCACGGCACCGGGCGACCGGGCGGCGACCACCTCGGCCTTGGACCGGGCCAGGCGGGCGGCGAGGCGCGACGGGGTTTCGTCGCGGCCGGGCGTCTCGTCGATATCGGCGGGGTCGATGCGATCGGGGGTGATGCCGATCAGCGCCAGCAATTCGATGCGGCGCGGGCTGGCCGAGGCCAGCACCAGGTCCGGGCGGCTCACGCGAGCCTGCCCTTACTTGAAGCGGTAGGTGATGCGGCCCTTGGTGAGATCATAGGGGGTCATCTCGACCAGCACCTTGTCTCCGGCCAGGACGCGGATGCGGTTCTTGCGCATCTTGCCGGCGGTGTGGGCGATGATCTCGTGGCCGCCCTCTTCCAGGGTCACGCGAAAGGTCGCGTTCGGAAGCAGTTCCGACACCGTACCGGGAAACTCGAGCAGTTCTTCCTTAGCCATGCGGCCTCTCACGCCCGGTGAATACGAATCTGGGCCCGCGCCGGGCGAAGCGCGAGCCGTAAGAAGGGGCGGCTAATGCACGAAGATGGCGGGGAAGTCGAGTTCAGCCGCGCCGATACAGGGCGCACACCAGCGTAAACAGCCGACGGGCCGTCTCGTGATCGACCACGACCTTGCCCTCGAGCCGCTGTTTCAGCAGTTCGGCCCCTTCGTTGTGCAGGCCGCGACGGCCCATGTCGACGGCCTCGATCTGGCTGGGCGAGGAACCGCGCAGGGCCTCGTAATAGCTGTCGCAGATCAGCAGATAGTCCTTGAGGACCGTCTTCATCGGCGTCAGCGACAGCGCATAGGTCCGGGCGAAGCCCTCGGCGGCACCCTGTCCCGCGATGTCGAACACCAGCCGGTTATCCTGGAGCGACAGGGCCAGGGCATAGGGGCCGACGTCCGAACCGGCGGGTTCGAAGCTGTTCTTCTCGACCAGGTCGAAGATGGCGACGCGGCGTTCGTGCTCGATCTCGGCGGTCGCGGCCGGAAGGGTGGCGGCGTCCAGGGTGATGGAGGCCAGGCGGTGTTCGCTCATGTCTCTGAATCCTCGCCGTCGAGGTGGGTGGGAGCGACCCGCGCTTCCCAGCGGTCGGACAGGTCGGCGACCACGGCGTCCAGGCATTCGACCTCGGCTCTCAGGTCGCCGCCGCCTGCGAACATCAGGGTGACCTTGCCGCCGGGCGCCTCGCCCTCCTCGAAATCAATGGCGAGCAGTTCCAGCGGGGTGTCGGGCAGGCGCGGCAGGCCCCGGCTCTTGACCGCCAGGACGTCGCCGAACTGCATGGCCGCCATGACCCGGGTGCCACCGCACTCCCAGCAGAAGCGGCTGAGCGTCAGGGTCAGACGGCGCGCTGGCCGCTCCCAGACGATGTCGGCGGGCCTGAGGATGGCGTCCTGAAGTGCGGCGGATATGATGGCCAGGTCCTCGGCGTCCTCGGCCAGAAGTCGCAGGGGCTCGTTGGTGCCGGATTTCGTGCTTTCGACCTGGGCCGCGACCTCGGCCTCGGTCGGGGCAGCGGGCTGGATATCAGTATCAGTGCTCATCGGCGGGACCTTCCACCGGTGGTCCGTGGATGCGCCGGATCTCGGCCCCGCAGGCACCGAGCTTTTCTTCCAGCCGCTCGAAGCCGCGATCCAGGTGATAGACCCGGCCGATCGTGGTCTCGCCCTCGGCGGCGAGACCGGCGATCACCAGACTGACCGAGGCGCGCAGGTCGGTGGCCATGACGGGGGCTCCGCGCAGCCATTCGACGCCGGTGACCTTGGCCTCGCCCGCGTGGACGGCGATCTGGGCCCCCAGCCGGCCCAGCTCGGGCGCGTGCATGAAGCGGTTCTCGAAGATGTTCTCGTGGATGGTGCTGACGCCCTCCGCCGTCGTCATCAGGGCCATGAACTGTGCCTGCAGGTCGGTGGCGAAGCCGGGATAGACCTCGGTCTGAACGTCAACGGCCTTGAGCCGTTGCGAACGGTCGCGCTTGACCCGCACGCCGTCCTCGGTCGGCGTGACCTCGACCCCGGCCTCGATCATGCGATCGGTCAAGGCGTCGATCAGCTCGGGCCGCGCCTTCGTCAGCCGCACGTCGCCGCCTGCCATGGCCACGGCACAGGCATAGGACCCCATCTCGATCCGGTCGGGGATGACCGCCCAGTCGGTGCCGGTCAGGGAGGTCACGCCGGTGATGGTCAGGGTGTCGGTATCCACCCCTTCGATCTTCGCGCCCATGGAGATCAGGCAGCGGACGAGGTCGCCGATCTCGGGCTCGCGCGCCGCCCGCTTCAGCACGGACGTGCCGCGCGCCAGGACCGCCGCCATCAAAGTGTGTTCGGTGGCCCCGACCGAGACGAACGGAAACTCGATCTCGGCCCCGCGCAGGCCTTTCGGTGCCATGGCCGAGACATAGCCCTGGTCCATCTCGATGGAGGCCCCCAGCTTGGACAGGGCGTCGATGTGCAGATCGACGGGCCGGGCCCCGATGGTACAGCCGCCCGGCAGGGAGACCTTGGCATGACCGGTGCGCGCCAGCAGCGGCCCCAGCACGTTGAACGAGGCCCGCATCTGGCGCACCAGATCATAGGGGGCGAAGGTCGAGGTGATCGACCCGGCGTCGAATACGGTCTGCTGGCCGTCCGCCCCGTCCGACTCGGTCACCGTCACGCCGAACTGGCGCAGCAGCTGGCCCAGGAATTTCGTGTCGGCCAGACGCGGCATATTGGTCAGTCGCACCGGCTGGTCGGTCAGCAGGGTGGCGGCCATCAGCTTGATCGCCGAATTCTTGGCGCCGCTGACCGGGATCTCCCCGTAGAGCTGAGTTCCGCCCTGTACCGCGATGCTGTCCATGTCGTTCCTGATTCGGATCGTCAGAGGGCGGAAGGGCCAGAGGTCCGACGAAGGGTCGGCTATCTAGCGCGGCCGTACCGTCCAGCGAAAGGCCCGGAGGCCCCGTGCCCGATGACTTTCAGTTGCCGGGGCGGGCCGGCGGCCGGTGCGCGACCTTGCGCCGACGCAGGTTGTCACGCAGCGCCGAGGCCAGCCGCGCGGCCTTTGCCGCCTGTTCGGGCGACCGCGCGGGCGGCGGGGCGGGCGTGGCCACGGGGGTGGGTGGATCGGGCGCTTCGGTCATCCCCACATCAAGCCTTGGAATTCTTTCCGAGCCAAGCGGCTTTTCGGGCTTCCCCCCCGCCGGTCAGTTGGCTATACGCCCGGTTCCTCAGATTTGGCCGCCGTAGCTCAGTGGTAGAGCGCATCCTTGGTAAGGCTGAGGTCGTGGGTTCGATTCCCCCCGGCGGCACCATCTAAGACAGTCGTGGCTCTCAGCCCGACGCCAGACCGCGTTCGGCCGCAAGGCTGAAAAGGCGGTTGACCTCCACATCGACCTGATCGGCATCGTCCAGTTCGACGATCGAGGTCAGGCGTTCGGACCAGCTTTCCTTGCGGACTGACGGCGACAGCCGAGGCGATGTGGCCGGATCCAGCTTCAGGCCCAGCAAGGCCCGACCACTCTTGAGAGGGCGCATGGCGGCGAACTGCACGGTGCGGCTGAACGCGGTGTAGCCCTTGCGCTGACCGACGATGACGCCCTCGACCTGGATCGCGACGCGCTCGACGGCTTCGAGAATGGCCAGGCAGGCCGGTTCCTTCCACAGCGCTCCACGCAGAGCCTGGGGGTCTTCCCAGCCCATGCCCGGCGTCGGCTTCATGGCGTCCAGAATATGCGCCGCATGGTTCTGGAGCACGCCGTGTTCGGCCTTGAGCCAGGCGGTCTGCGCGCGCGGCGTCGTCTCCGGGCAGGTCTTCATGATCTCGAGCCAGGCCGTCAGAGGCTTGCCGGTGTTCATCTCGAAATTCGCCTGGACGGTGGCGAACCACTTCCTCTGGCGCTCGGTCAGAACGACGCCGCCGGGCTCGGGGGCGGGCATCAGTCCTTCGACTTTCCATCGCCGATGAAGGCACCGGCGATCCAGCTGACGATACCGGTGACGATGGCCGCGCCGATGCCGGCGCCCAGGCCCTCGACCACGAAGCCGCCCAGCAGCATGGCGACGAAGCCGATGGTGGCGGCGTTCACGACCAGAAGGAACAGCCCCAGGGTCACCACGGTGATCGGGAAGGTCAGAACCACCAGGATGGGTCGCACCACGGCGTTGACCAGCCCCAGCAGAACGGCGGCGAGCAGCAGGCTGGGGGTGTCGGTAAAGGCCACACCCGGCACGATGGCCGAGGCGAGCCACAGGCCGGCGGCCGTGACCAGAAACTGGACGATGAACCTCAACATGGGCGTCTCCTTGATCGCGGACCAAGCTTAGCAGAAAATCACGGCTGTCAGTGTCGCAGGGCGGAACCGCAGATGACGGCGTGCGCTTTCGGGACACGCAACTGCACAAAGGGGATAACCATGACCGACAACCGCATCGACGGCGCCGCCACCGGCCTGACCGGCAAGCTTCAGGAAGGCCTCGGCCGCCTGACGGGCGATTCCAAGCTTCAGCTCGACGGCAAGCTGAACGAGGTGAAGGGCAAGTATCTGGACGTCTATGGTCGCGGGCTGGACCGCCTGGACGGCTTTGCCGCCAAGGCACCGACGGACTTGCAGGAACCGGTCCGTGCCGGCCTCGACTTCGCGCGCCGCAAGCCCTTCCTGACCACCGCGATCGTGGCGGGCCTCGGCCTGCTTCTGGCGGGTGCCGGCGGTCGTCGCCGCTAGTCTTCGTCCGCATCGACGCGATTGAAAAAGCCGCCGGTCCTTTGCAGGGCCGGCGGCTTATTTCGTTAGCGCCGCAAAGCGATCAGACGGCCGCGTCTTCGTCGGCGGTTTCCTTGGCGGGGGCACCGGCGGTGGGGGTGATGTCGAAGGCGATCTTGCCGTCGACGAGGGCGACCTTGACGTGGCCGCCACGGGTCAGGCGTCCGAACAGGATGTCGTCGGCGAGCGGCTTCTTGATGTTCTCCTGAATGACCCGGCCCAGGGGGCGCGCGCCGTACAGTTCGTCGAAGCCGTTCTTGGCCAGCCAGTCGGCCGCGTCGTCGGTCAGTTCGATGGTGATGTTGCGGTCCGCCAGCTGGGCTTCCAGCTGGAGCACGAACTTGGTGACCACCTGACGGATGACTTCCGGCTGAAGCGCCTTGAACGAGACCACGGCGTCGAGACGGTTGCGGAACTCGGGCGCGAACAGCCGCTGGATGGCCTTTTCGTCCTCGCCCTCGACCTTGCCGCGACCGAAGCCGATCGAGGCGCGGGCGTTGTCGGCGGCGCCGGCATTGGTGGTCATGATCAGGACGACGTTGCGGAAGTCGACCTTCTTGCCGATGGCGTCGGTCAGCATTCCGTTGTCCATGACCTGAAGCAGGATGTTGTAGACGTCGGGGTGGGCCTTCTCGATCTCGTCCAGCAGGACGACGGCATGCGGATGCTGATCCACCGCGTCGGTCAGCAGGCCGCCCTGATCATGGCCGACATAGCCCGGAGGGGCACCGATCAGCCGGCTGACGGTGTGGCGCTCCATATATTCCGACATGTCGAAGCGCAGCATCTCGATGCCGAGCGTCGAGGCCAGTTGCTTGGCCACCTCGGTCTTGCCCACCCCGGTCGGGCCGGCGAACAGGAAGGATCCGATCGGCTTTTGCGGATCACGCAGGCCGGCACGGGCCAGCTTCATGGCCGAGGCCACCTGTTCGATCGCCGCGTCCTGGCCGAAGACGGCGCGGTTCAGGTCCTTTTCAAGCTCGCGCAGGCCCTCGGTGTCGGACTTGGAGACCGACTTCGGTGGAATGCGGGCCATCTTGGCGATGACGGCCTCGACCTCCTTCTGGCCGATGACCTTCTTGCGGCGCGATTCGGGCAGCAGCATCTGGCTGGCCCCCGCCTCGTCGATCACGTCGATCGCCTTGTCCGGCAGTTTGCGGTCGGTCATGTAGCGGGCCGACAGTTCCACCGCCGAGCGGATCGCCGCCTCGGTGTAGCGCAGCTTGTGGTGGCTTTCGTACGAGGACTTCAGCCCGCGCAGGATCTTGACCGTGTCCTCGACCGTCGGCTCGTTGACGTCGATCTTCTGGAAGCGGCGGACCAGGGCGCGGTCCTTCTCGAAATGCTGGCGGTATTCCTTGTAGGTGGTCGAGCCCATGCAGCGCAGCGAACCCGAGGCCAGGGCGGGTTTCAGCAGGTTGGACGCATCCATCGCCCCACCCGAGGTGGCGCCCGCACCGATCACCGTGTGGATCTCGTCGATGAACAGGATGGCGTTCTCGTGGTTCTCGAGTTCCTTGACGACCTGCTTCAGCCGTTCCTCGAAGTCACCGCGATAGCGGGTGCCGGCCAGCAGCGCCCCCATGTCGAGGCTGTAGATGGTCGCGCCTTCCAGCACGGCCGGGACCTCGTGGTTGACGATCTTGCGGGCCAGGCCCTCGGCGATGGCGGTCTTGCCGACGCCGGGTTCGCCCACCAGCAGGGGGTTGTTCTTGGTCCGGCGGCACAGGATCTGGATCGCGCGTTCGACCTCGGCGTGACGGCCGATCAGCGGGTCGATCTTGCCCTTCTTGGACTTTTCGTTGAGGTCGACACATTAGGCTTCGAGCGCCTCTCCGCCCTGTTTGACGGCGGCCGCGTCCTCGGCCTCTTCGGGCGACTGGGCCGAGCCCTTGGCGGGTTTGACCTCGCCGGCGCCGGCCTTCTTGGCGATGCCGTGGGCGATGAAATTGACCGCGTCGTAGCGGGTCATGTCCTGCTCCTGCAGGAAATAGGCGGCGTGGCTTTCGCGCTCGCTGAAGATGGCGACCAGGACATTGGCACCGGTCACTTCCTCGCGGCCCGAGGACTGGACATGGATCACGGCGCGCTGGATCACGCGCTGGAAGCCGGCTGTGGGCTTGGCGTCCTCGCCGTCGGAGGTGGCCAGGGCGGCCAGGTCGGTGTCGACGTACAGGGTCAGGGCGGTCTTGAGCGCCGTCAGCTCGACGTTGCAGGCCTTCATCACGCCGGTGGCGTCAGGGTCGTCGATCAGGGCCAGCAGCAGGTGTTCGAGCGTCGCGTATTCATGGCGGCGTTCGTTGGCATAGGAGACCGCGCGGTGCAGGGTCTCTTCGAGAGGACGTGAAAACGAGGGCATTCGACCAGTATCCCTTCTAGTCTTTTTCCATAGTGCATTGCAGAGGGTGCTGGTGACGGCGCGCCGTCTCGACCACCTGGGCGACCTTGGTTTCGGCCACTTCGTAGGTGAAAACGCCGCACACACCGACGCCATGCTGATGCACATGCAGCATGATGCGGGTCGCGTCCTCGCGGCTCTTCTGGAAGAACCGCTCCAGCACATAGACGACGAATTCCATGGGCGTGTAGTCGTCGTTCAGGATGAGCACCCGATACAGCGAGGGCTTCTGAAGCTTCGGCTTCGTTTCGGTGACGGTAGCGGAGCCGAAGCCCTGCCCCTGTCCTTCACCTGGCCGTTTGGTAGGCATTCGTGGTCCATCATTTCGGGGAGTCGAAACGCTAGATAGGAAACATCCGTCGGATTTGTAGTCGCGTCCAGTCACGCGTTTCGTGATCGGGCCGGATCAATGACAAAAGGGCCCGGCGCTTTCGCACCGGGCCCCTTTGCTACGCTACTGAGAGTGCAGGTCGCTTAGCGAGCGGCCTGGAACTTTTCGACCGAGGCGGTGACGCGGGCGTTGATGGGCTGGAAGCTGTCCTTGACCGAGGCGGTCAGGGTTTCCGTCATCTTGGTCATTTCGGCCATGTAGGTCTCCATGGCCGACTTGGTGTAGGAGGTCTGCAGCTCGATCAGCTCCTGGACCGAACGGGCCTTGGCGATGGTCTGGGCGGCGGCGACGCCGGTTTCCCAGCTGGTCTTGCCGTAGGACAGGGCCTGGGCCGACAGGGCCTCGGCGCCTTTCTGGGCGGCGGTGGCCGAAGCGGTCAGGGCTTCGAGGTTCTGCTTGGACTGGGCGCTCAGTTCACCGAAGGCGGCGGTGGACTTTTCGAGGCCTTCCTTGAGGGCTTGCGTACCGGCAGCCTGGACCTTTTCGGACTGGGCCTTGAACTGCTCGCCCGAAGCCTTGACGGCCTTGGTGACGGTTTCGACGGTGGGCTTGATGGTTTCGGCGGCGTCGGCCATGAGCAAAATCTCCTGAAGTCGGTGAAGCGGGGTGGCTCGCGTGATTTTCTCGCGGCCGGGGGATCGGTGCGACAGCCTCCATATGGTGCAACTGCGAACGCCCGTCAAGGGATTTTGTGCAGTGCAACATTTTCGAGACCTTCGCATGACAGCGGCATGAGAGACGCGCCGTTCAAATCTGCGTTGAGACTGTGTTAACCACCGCGAAACTCGACGCTTTCATGCTAGATGCGAAAGACGTCGCGCCGGGGGGCCGCACCACACCAGTGTCCTTCCGTCCATGGCGGCCGGTCCCAATCGCGAGGCCTGCGGGTTGATGATGACAGGGTATATTCGTCGTATCGGCGCGGTTCTGCTGGCGATCAGCCTGGCCGTGGCGCTTGGGGTGCCCTTCCTGTCGCCGGTCGTGGCGCAGTCGTCGGACAACGCCCGCTATGCCGCCATCGTGGTCGATGCCACGACGGGTGAGGTGCTGTTCGCGCGCCGCGCCGACGACGCACGCTATCCGGCGTCGGTCACCAAGATGATGACCCTGTATCTGGTGTTCGAGGCCATCGAGGCCGGCAAGGTCAGCCCCGACGACATCGTGACCGTCTCGCCCCTGGCCGCATCCCAGCCGCCGTCCAAGCTGGGGCTCGCGGCGGGACAGACGATCCGGCTTGACGACGCCATGCGAGCGACCACCGTGCGGTCGGCCAACGACATGGCCATGGTCCTGGCCGAGCATGTGGGCGGGTCCCAGGCCCGGTTCGCGGCCATGGCCACGCTGAAGGCCCAGGCCCTGGGCATGACCCAGACGCGCTACGTCAATCCCAACGGCCTGCCCGACAGCCGCCAGATCACCTCGGCGCGGGATCTGGCCATCCTGTCGCGGGCGCTGATGCGGGATTATCCTCAGTATTACAGCTATTTCGGCCTGCACGACTGGAACTACCAGGGGCGGGAATACCGCAACACCAACGGCCTGCTGCTGGGCGGCAACGGCTATGACGGGATCAAGACCGGCTTCACCAATGCGTCCGGCTATAACCTGGCTGCTTCGGCGGTGCGTGACGGGCGTCGGATCATCACCATCGTGCTGGGCGGGCGATCGGCCGCGACGCGCAACGACCATGTCGCCGAACTGATGAACACCGGTTTCGAGGTCGAGAGCCGCCGGGCGCGGGGCGAGAACATCCAGGTCGCCCAGACCTTCTTCGAACAGCGCGGCTTCGGTGTCGGCAGCCCGGATTCGACGCCGGGCGGCGGGCCGGTGGCCTATGCCGCGATGGAGGGGGAGCGCGGGCCGGCCGCCGGGGGTATGCCCTACGGGACCCAGCCGTATCGGCCCCAGACCCCCGTGCAGTCCCCGATCCATGTGGCAGGCACGCCCGGACAGGCCTTGCCGCCGGGGACCCGCTCCTATGCGTCGGTGGTCAGCACCCCGGCCCCGGTCGCCTCGCCACCCGTGGCGCGCCCCGACAGCCGCCCACCGGCCAACCTGACCGCGTCCCTGAACGGGGCGACGACGGCGACGACCCGCAGCGCGCCGCCGCCGGCCGCGCGCCCCGCCCCTGCTCGCCCCGCCCCTGCGCCTGCCAATCGCTGGGCGGTCCAGGTCGGTGCCTTCCGCGAAGAGCGGGTGGCGCGCGACTGGCTGACCGAGGTCAACCGCCGCTTCCGCAGCCAGTTCACGACGGCTGAGCGTTCGGTTCAGTCAGCAGCGGGCTGGTATCGCTCGCGCTTCACCAACCTGACCGAACAGGGCGCGCAGAACGCCTGCGAGGCCCTGGCCGCGCGTCGGGTGACCTGTGTGGTGGTGCGGCCGGGGGCCTAACGCCCCAGCAGCCTGTCCCGCGCCGCATTGACGCGCGCGGCCAGCCCCTCGGTGCCGCCTTGATCGGGGTGGGCGCGGCCCATGAGGCGGCGCCAGGCGGTGTTGATCGCTTCGGGTGTGGCGTTGGCCTCGACGCCGAGGATGGCGCGGGCCTCGGCCTCGGTGAGGGACTGGCCCCGGGATGGTGTTTGTCGAGGCGATGCCGGTCGAATGCGGGAGCTGAAGATCAGATAGGCCCCTGCCCCGGCCAGCCCCGCGGTCATCAGCCACGATCCGCGTGATCCGGCCAGAACCGCCCCGGCCAGCATGACGGCCCCCAGGACGGTGGCGGCGATGCGCCAGTGGCCCTTGCCCGGTTTTTCACCCTGCCGCCCCAGCCGGACCAGCGCCCAGACGGCGATCGCCGCGAGGGCCAGCCCGATCAGCGCCATGGATCAGGCCGCCGCGTCCAGAGCCGCCTGCCCCAGGGTGGAACCGGCGTCGGAATCCTCGACGCCCATGGCCTGCATCAGGTTGCGCATCTCCTGACGGGCCGCGACGTGGGCCAGCGACACGGCGACGGGACGAATGTCGGCGCTCAGGTCCGCAACGGTCAGGCCGAAGGGGAAGAGCTCCCGATAGATGACCCGGTCGCGCAGGCCCGGCCCGACGCGGAACCCGACCCGCTTGGCCAGTTTCAGCATCTTCTCTTCCAGACGACGCCGGTTGCGGGCCTCGGCGACGGCGAGGCGATTGGTGACCACCAGCCAGTCGATGGCGGCGTGGCGTCCCTCCTTGATGGCGCGCTGCTTCCGGGCCTCCCAGACGCTCTCGGAATAGATCGAGGGCTTGAGCAGATCCAGCGTCACCGGATCGACCTGACCCAGAAGGTCGAAGTCGACGAAGCTGTCGTTCATGGGGGTGACGATCAGGTCGGCGCGGGCGTGGGCGGCGCTGGACAGGGCCGTGTCGCCACCGGGGGTGTCGATGACGATGACGTCGCAGTCCTGGACCTCCGCGAAGGCGGTCTCGAACCGGGCCAGTTGTTCGTCGGACGGAGCCTTGGCCAGGGCCTTGCCGTCGCCGATGTCGGGCTCGACCGGCATGGGCAGGACATGGCCATTGGCGGCTGTCCAGGCGGCCCGGTTGGCGAAGAAATGGGCCATTGACCGCTGACGCAGGTCCAGATCCAGGATCGCGACCCGGTGCCCCGCATGGAGCATGCCGACGACGATGTGGATGGCCAGGGTGGATTTGCCCGCCCCGCCCTTTTCGTTGCCGACGACGATGACCTGTGCCGCCATGAGTGCTGCGTCCCGTTGGATGAGGTGCGAGAATCAGGTCGCACGTACAGACACCCAGAATCGGGCCACGGGCCGCGAAGGTCAACGAAAGGTTAAGAGACGCCTGGGGACGATCGGCGCGAGCCGGTTCAGGTGCGGCGTGCGCACCACGGATCGGTCACCTCGGCCGCGCGACAGATGGCGGATGCGGCGGCGGCGGGGGCGGCGACCTTCAGGCGGGTGAAGGGGCGGCCGTTGACCTGGACCGCCTCGAACACGGGGGTCAGGCCCTTCAGCGCGCTGCGGGCGGCACCGGAGGACACGTCGGTCCAGGCGGCGCGGGCGGCCTCGGGGCTGGAATAGGCGCCGAGCTGGATGGTCGTGCGGGCGGCGGTGGGGGTTGCGGCCCGAGCGATGGCGGGGCGCATCGGCGCGGCCTCGGCGATCCGGTCAGAGACGCGCTGGACGACGGCCTCGGCGACGGCGGGGGCGGCGGCCTCGACGGCGCGGGTGGCCCCTTGCGTGATCGCGCCGCGCAGACCGGCGTCGCGCGCGTCCCACAGGTCGTGCGGGTCCATGACCTCGACCTTCAGACGGCCGGGGCTGGACGTGTGGGGAGCCGTCTCATGCGAGGCGAAGGCGGGACGAAGCCCCTGCTCCCGCGCCGTTGCGGTCGGCGCATCGGTCGAGCCGTCGAGGGGGACCTCGGCGACCAAGCGGGCCATGTTCTCGAAACGGTTCGGGTCGCCCTCGACCATACCGCACGAAGCGGTGGCCAGGGCCGACACACAAACCAGGACTGGACGAAGCATTCTGCCGGACGTCATAAGCCGACCCTAGCCACGAGGCGTTGAGACCCCGTTCGCGAACAGGCTTAAGGGGCACGGTTAAGGGCGTAACCATGGTCATCGAAACCTTGCCCCCCGGCACCGATCTGCCGATCGTGCGCACCATCGCCGACCTCCGCGCCGTCGTCGGCGCGTGGCGACGACAGGGACTGAGCGTCGGTTTCGTGCCGACCATGGGGGCGCTGCACGACGGGCATCTGGCTCTGGTCGCAGAGGCGCTGACGCAGGCGGACCGGGTGGTGGCCAGCGTCTTCGTAAACCCCACGCAGTTCGCGGCGCATGAGGACCTGGCGACCTATCCCCGGCGCGAGGCGCGCGACGCGGAGCTGCTGGCCGGGGCGGGATGCCACCTGCTGTATGCGCCGTCGGTCGAGGAGATGTATCCGGCCGGAGCGGTGACCCGGATCACCGTCGGCGACGCGGAAGCGGGTGGCCCGTCCCAGACCCTGGAAGGCGCGGCGCGTCCGCAGATGTTCGGCGGCGTCGCCCTGGTGGTCACCAAGCTGTTGAACCAGGTGCAGCCGGATGTGGCCGTGTTCGGCGAGAAGGACTGGCAACAGCTGGCGGTGATCCGCAGGATGGTGGTCGACCTGGACATGCCGGTGCGGATCGTTGGGGTGCCCACGGCGCGGGATGGCCACGGCCTGGCCCTGTCGTCACGCAATGGCTATCTGTCGGAAGCGGAGCTGGAGGTGGCGCGGCAGCTGAATGGCATCCTGGCCGAGACGGCGATCAAGGCCGCCGGGGGGGCTTCGATCGCCGCCCTGGAAGCCGAGGCCGCGTCTGCCCTGCTGGCCGCCGGGTTTGCCCGGGTCGATTACGTCGCCATCCGTCGGCCCGACCTGTCGCTCTTCGAGAACGACTGCGTGGACGGTCCCGGCCGTATCCTGACCGCCGCCGTCCTGGGCTCGACCCGGCTGATCGACAATATGGCCGTCGGCTAGATCAGGCCCGCCATCGGCGAGGACGGGTCGGCGTACATCCGTCTGGGCATCCGGCCTGCGAGGTAGGATTGCCGACCGGCGATGACGGCGTGCTTCATTGCCGACGCCATCAGGATGGGATCCTTGGCCGCTGCGATGGCGGTGTTCATCAGGACGGCGTCGCAGCCCAGTTCCATGGCCACCGTGGCGTCCGAGGCCGTGCCGACGCCGGCGTCGACCAGCACGGGCACCGTCGCCTGTTCGATGATGAGGCGGATGTTGACGGGGTTCTGGATGCCGAGCCCCGAGCCGATCGGGGCGGCGGCGGGCATGATGGCGGCGGCGCCCGCCTCCTCCAGCCGCTTGGCCATGACCACGTCGTCGGTGCAGTAGACCATGACGTCGAAGCCGTCCTTCACCAGCATCTCAAGCGCCCGCAGCGTCTCGATCATGTCGGGATAGAGGTGGGCGGTGTTGGACAGCACCTCCAGCTTGACCAGATCCCAGCCGCCCGCCTCGCGCGCCAGCCGCAGGGTCCGCACCGCGTCCTCGCCGGTGAAACAGCCGGCGGTGTTGGGCAGGAAGGTGAACCGGTCGGGCTTTACGTAGTCGACCAGCATGGGCTGTGACGGATCGCTGAGGTTCACGCGGCGCAGGGCCACTGTGACGATCTCGGCACCCGCAGCCTCGGCGGCGGCGGCGTTCTGGGCATAGTCGGCGTATTTGCCGGTGCCGACGATCAGGCGGCTGGAAAAGGTGCGGCCGGCGACGGTCCAGGTGTCGGAGGGAGCGGAGGTCATGGCCGTATCTAGTCCGCTGCGGCGATTGATGCGAGCCAACTCGGACGATGTGTCGACGATTGCGCCTTGGATGGGCGGAAGCTAGCTTGCCGTTGTTCAACTCATGGTGAGCGCCGGTGAAAACCTACGATCTTGAGTACACCAGGGCAAACCTGTCTCGTCTGGTGGATGAGGCTGCAAGTGGAGAGCCATTCATTGTCGCCAAGGACGGCAAGCCTCTCGCGACGTTTGCCCCCTGTGATTTCCTCGAACACGAGGTTCCGTCAGCGCCGGAGGTCTGACCTCAACCCCCGCCGACAAACACCACCAGTTCGATCCGGTCGCCTTCCACCAGCGGCGTCGTGGCGTGAAGCGACCGGGGCACGATCTCCAGATTGCGCTCGACGGCGACCTTGCGGGGGTCCAGGGACAGTTCCTCGACGAGGGCCAGGATCGTCCCGGCGGCAACGTCCAGCGTATCTCCGTTGACTTGAACGCGCATACCCTTACGTCACCTTTCAGCACCCGACTTTGATCTTGGCCGTGCGTCGGTTACAAGGCCGCCCGATTCAAAGCGACCCCGCAAAAGGCCCGACCGGAACCCGATGCCCCAACCGGCTGTCATCTACGTCCTGAACGGCCCGAACCTCAACCTTCTGGGGACGCGGGAGCCGGACATCTATGGCCACGAGACCCTGGCCGACGTCCAGGCGATCTGCGAGGCGGCGGCGGATGATTTCGCGATCGTCTTCCGTCAGTCCAACCACGAGGGCGAACTGGTCGACTGGATCCAGGAAGCCCGCACCCAGGCGGCCGCCCTGGTCATCAACCCGGCCGCCTACGGACATACCTCGGTCGCCCTGCTGGACGCCGTCAAGGCGCTGTCCATCCCCGTCGTCGAATGCCACCTGTCGAACCTGTTCGCGCGGGAGGCTTTCCGGCATCATTCCTTCATCACCCCCGTCGCCTCCGGCCTGATCGCCGGGTTCGGCGCGGGCAGCTACGACCTGGCCGTCCGGGCCGCCGTGAAGCTGGCGCGGGAACGCCGCGTCGCGACGGACCGTTCGGTCTAACAACAAAGAGGCTCACCCCCATGGCCGACGCCAAACCCCTGAAGAACGATCCCGTCGTCGAAATCGACGCCGCCCTGGTGCGCCAGCTGGCCGATATCCTGAACGACACCTCCCTGACGGAGATCGAGGTCGAGCGGGGCGAACTGCGCATCCGCGTGGCGCGCGAGATCACTGCCGCACCGGTGATGCAGTATGCTGCGGCCCCGGCCCAGGCAGCACCCGCCCCGGCCCCCGTCGCGGCCGCTGCGCCCGTGTCCATGCCGTCCGATCCCGCGACCATCGTCGCCAAGTCGGGCGAGCCGGTGAAGTCGCCCATGGTCGGCACCGTCTATCTGCAGGCCTCGCCCGAGGCCCCCGCCTTCATCAAGCCCGGCGACACGGTCAAGAAGGGCCAGACCCTGCTGATCATCGAGGCCATGAAGACCATGAACCCGATCCAGGCCCCGCGCGACGGCGTGGTGGCGGACATCCTGGTCGGCGACGCCCAGCCCGTCGAGTACGGCGAAGCCCTCGTCCTGCTCGAGTCCTGAGATGTTCACCAAGGTCCTGATCGCCAACCGTGGCGAGATCGCGCTGCGCATCCACCGCGCGTGCAAGGAGATGGGCATCTCCACTGTCGCCGTTCACTCCGAGGCCGATCGCGGCGCCATGTGGGTGCGGCTGGCCGACGAGAGCGTCTGCATCGGCCCGGCGCCGGCGGCCAAATCCTATCTGAACATTCCCTCGATCATCGCGGCGGCCGAGATCACGGGCGCCCAGGCGATCCACCCCGGCTATGGTTTCCTGTCGGAGAACGCGCGTTTCGCCGAGATCGTCGAAGCCCACGGCATGACCTTCATCGGGCCCAAGCCCGAGCATATCCGGGTCATGGGCGACAAGATCAGCGCCAAACAGACGGTGCTCGACGCCGGCATCCCCTGCGTTCCCGGCTCGGCCGGCGAGGTCGAGACCATCGAGGCGGCCATCGAGGCCTCGAAGGCCATCGGCTTTCCCCTGATCGTCAAGGCGGCGGCCGGTGGCGGCGGGCGCGGCATGAAGGTGGCCCTGACCGCCGAAGACCTGGTCGAGGCCGTCCAGACCGCCCAGACCGAGGCCAAGTCGGCGTTCGGCAACGGTGCGGTCTATATGGAGCGCTATCTCCAGAAGCCGCGCCACATCGAGATCCAGGTCATCGCCGACAGCCACGGCAATGTCGTCCACCTGGGCGAGCGCGACTGCTCGCTGCAACGGCGTCACCAGAAGGTGCTGGAAGAGGCCCCCTCGCCCGCCCTGTCGGCCGAGGGTCGCAAGGCCATCGGCGAGACGGTCAACAAGGCCATCGCCGCCATCGGCTATCTGGGTGTCGGCACCATCGAGTTCCTGTGGGAGGATGGCGAGTTCTTCTTCATCGAGATGAACACCCGGCTCCAGGTCGAACACCCGGTCACCGAGGCCATCACCGGCGTCGATCTGGTGCGCGAACAGATCCGCATCGCGGCGGGCCTGCCGCTGTCCTTCACCCAGGACGACATCCATTTCGAGGGCCACGCCATCGAGGTGCGGATCAATGCCGAGAACGCCGAGACCTTCACCCCCTCGCCCGGCACGATCACCGACTTCCATGCGCCGGGCGGCCTGGGCGTGCGGCTGGATAGCGCAATCTTCGCCGGCTATTCGATCCCGCCCTATTACGACAGCCTGATCGGCAAGCTGATCGTCCACGGCCGTGACCGCAACGAGTGTATCGCGCGGCTGAAGCGGTCGCTGAACGAGATGGTCATCGGCGGCATCGACACGACCATTCCCCTGTTCCAGAAGCTGCTCAACGAGCCGGACATCGTCACCGGCGACTACGACATCCACTGGCTCGAGAAATGGGCCAAGGCGCGGGCCGGGGGCTGAAGCCCGGCACAAACGAACAGGGCGGCGAGGTGAAAACCCCGCCGCCCTTTTTCTTTGCCTGATGACCCGGCGCTAGAACTTGTAGCGCACGCCGGCGAACACCTGACGGCCCGTGTGGTGGTAGACATAGGTGCTGTCGCGGTTGCCGCCCAGGTCGCCGTGGTACTGGCGATTGGGTTCGTCGGTCAGGTTGATGCCCTCCACCGAGAAGGTCAGGTGGTCGTTCAGCGCGTAGGACGCCGAGGCGTCGATGCTGAGGGTTTCGGTCTTGCCCTGCACCGGAATGCCGCGCGTGCCACCGTTGCTGCCCGGGACGTTCTGGTAGTAGCCGTCACGATAGGAGGCCGAGACGCGGGCGTTAAACTGGCCGTCGTCGTAGTAGAGGGTGGCGTTCCAGGCGTTGGGCGACAGGTTCACCAGATCGGCCGTGACGATCACGGCGCAAGACGCCGTGGTGCAGTAGTCGATCTCGGACTCGACGTGGGTGTAGTTCAACTGGGTGCCCAGGTTGGACAGGAAGCCCGGCAGGAAGCGGAACGGCTGCTGATAGCTGATTTCCCAGCCCTTCAGTGGACCGCCTTCAGAGTTGGTCGGCGTCGAGTAGATGTAGGCGAGGGTCGGATCACGACCGCCGCCGGCCGGGAAGGCGACCGCATTCAGCGCCGTCAGCTGGGCATAGGTCAGGCTCTGCTGCGTGGTCTGAACATAGGTCGAGATGTCCTTGTAGAAGTAGGCGAAGGACAGCAGGGATTCCGGCGCGAAATACCATTCGATCGACAGATCGTAGGTCTTGGCGCGATAGGGCTCGAGATCGACGTTGCCCAGCGAGGCGCTGGGGTTGGGCGCATTCAGGGCCGAGAGGGTGAAGACCGGGATCAGGCTGGTCACGGGCGGACGTGCCATCACCTTGGCGGCGGCGAAGCGGACGAGCAGGTTCTCGACCGGCTCCAGCGACATGTTCAGCGACGGCAGGGTGTCTTCATACTCGTTTTCGCCCGGCGTCACGCGCGCGACACCGCCGACGTTCGAGAATCCGATCGCCTCGATCTCGGTCTTGACCTGACGCACGCCGACATTGCCTCGGAACGGCATGGAGCCGAGCGTGACGTCCCAGTCGGCCTGTACCCAGAAGCCGGTGTCCTTTTCGGTCACTTCACGGAAGCTGGCGAAGGACGACGGGTTGTCCAGACCCAGCAGGCGGAAGTCGCCGCCGGCCACGCCCGTGTTGCAGTTGCAGTCCCATTTCCAGAGGTTCCGCAGAGCTTCGAGGTCGGGAATGACCCAGGAGGTCGCCGACCCCGTCGGCAGGTCGAGATTGCGGCCGAAGCCGGTCAGCAGGCCGGTCACCGAGGCGACCGTGGTCCCTGCGGGAAGCGCAGGAGCCGTGTTGCTGAGGCGGGCAAGGCCCGAACCGATCGAGGAGTATTCCTTGTAGCTGGCGCCGGCCTTCAGGGTCAGATTGTCGTTGACGTCCCATTCGAAGCCGCCCTCGGCGGTGGTGTAGATGTTGGTCTGTTCGCTGGAGCTGAGGCGCAGTTCCGTCAGCGGCTGCAGACCGGCCGGACCCGTGAAGCTCCAGTTGGCCGGATTGGCCACGTCGAAGCCATAGACGATCAGGGGCAGGTCGCGGTTGTCGCGGAAGTCCCAGCTGTAGCCGTCGGTGTTCTGGCGATCGATGATCGCATTGACCTGAAGCGGGTTCGAGAACTCGGATTTGGACCGGCCGACGGTGCCGCTGAACCTGACCGTGTCGGAGAACTCGTGCTCGACCGCGAGCGTGTACTGCGAGAACACCGTCTCAAGCACGTCGAACCGGCTTTCGGTCCGCAGGTCCATGTCGTCGAGCTTCATATAGACGAGCTCGCCGGTTTCCGGATCGGCGACCGCCGTCACGATATCGACCTCGGGCTTGCCGCCCGCCGAAGCGTTGCGGCTCAGCGACCAGGCTTCCAGGAACTGTTCCTTGCGGGTCGAATCCAGCTTGGAATACATGGCGTCGAAGGTGAACAGGGTGCGGTCATTCAGCGGACGCGCCTGCAAGGACAGGGTGCCGCCCAGACGTTCCTGACCGTGGGTCAGACGGCCGTAACGCGGGATACGGGGGTGGAACAGGCCACCGGCCGCAGCCGAACCGCCCGGCAGGGCCGTGGGGTTCTGGAAGCCGTTGTCGCCGTTGGCCGGGCCCCAGCGAACCGAGCTGAAGCCCTCTTCGATCGAATCCTTGTCGCTGTAGGCCAGCGAGGCCAGGGCACCGATGCGGCCATCCAGCCAGGTGCGGGAAATCAGGCCCGCGTAGCGGGGCGAGTATTCCTGCGACAGGTCGTTATAGCCATACTGGGCCGACACGACCGTCTGGGCCGCGCCGCCGCTGTCGAACGGGCGGCTGGTGCGCAGATCGACCGTGGCGCCGAGCGAGCCTTCCTCGACCTCGGCCGACGAGGTCTTGCGCACGGTGATGTTGTTGAAGAGTTCCGAAGCGAAGACGTTGAAGTCGAAGCCGCGGCCGCGGTTTACGCTGCCGGACGAGTCGGTGGCACCGGTCGTCGCCTGGGCTTCGATGCCGTTGATGCGGGTGCGGGTGAACTCCGAGCTCAGGCCCCGCACGGTGATCGTACGGCCTTCACCGGCGTCGCGGTCGATCGAGACACCGGGAATGCGCTGAATGGATTCAGCCAGGTTGGTGTCGGGGAAGTCGGCGATGTCCTCGGCCGAGATGGCGTCGACGACACCCGCCTCGCGCCGCTTGATGTTCAGGGCGTTGGCCAGCGAGGCACGGAAGCCGGTGACGACGACCTCGTCGACGACGGCGGCCTCTTCGTCCGGGTCGGGCTGGGTCTGGGCGTGGGCGGCACCTGCGCCCATCAGCAGGGCGATGGCCGAAACCGATGCCAGACGGAGTCCGGCTGTGTGTCTGATCTTGCGCATATGTCCCCTCCCCAGGGTGTTTGAAACGGGATCGTTGCCCGCCAGAACCTTCCGGTGATACCGGTGTCATTTGCAGGGTCGCACGAAAATCCAAAGGTGGCAACATAGTGTCGCAGCGGGTTTGGCGTCGGCGGCCGCGCTTGACCCGTCAGCGATGAACAGGGACGGTAAGCGGTCGTCGCAATCTGAAAGTCGCCATGTCGCGTTCCCTACCCCTCGCCCTCGGTCTTATCGCCGGTCTCGCCGCCGGAGCGGCCCACGCCCAGACGGCGGTGATCACCGATCCCGCCCAGGCGGCGCTCGCCCTGCCCGCAGCCCAGGTCGCCATCCCGCCGGTCCGGACCGACGTCGATTACCCGGGCGTGATCCGCTACCAGGCCGACGTCACCGACCTGGACCGCAGAATCGTCAGCGTGCGCCAGACGATCCCGGTCGCGGCGGCGGGGCCGATGACCCTGCTCTATCCCAAATACCTGCCGGGCAACCACGCCGACACGGGGCCGATCCAACTGATCGCGGGGCTGACCGTCACCGGCGGCGGCCAGCGGATCGAGTGGGTGCGCGACACGGTCGAGCCCTATGCGTTTCATCTGGACGTGCCCGCAGACGTCGCCGAGATCGAGGTCGCCTTCCAGTGGCTGACCCAGCCCGACAACGCCGTCTGGCGCGTGACCATGACCCCGGCCATCGTCAACATGCAGTGGGAAAAGGCGATCCTGTATCCGGCCGGATACGCGTCGAACCGGATCACGGTGGCACCGTCGATCAAGCTGCCGACCGGATGGGGTTACGGCACGGCCCTGACCACCGAGAGCTATGAGGGCGGGGTCGCGACCTTTGCGCCTGTGGACCTCTACACCCTGGTGGACAGCCCGATGTTCGCCGGGGCCAACTATCGCCGGATCGACATCGATCCGACGGGGGACAGGGTTCACCTGAACATCGTCGCCGACCGGCCCGGCAATATCGCGCCCACGGCCGAGCAGCTGGGCTTCTACGAGAACCTGGTGACCCAGGCCGACCGGCTGTTCGGATCACGCCATTTCGACCGGTACGAGTTCCTGCTGGGCCTGACCGACCAGCTGGGCGGGATCGGGCTGGAGCATCACCGGTCATCGGAGAACACCCAGGCGCCCGACTATTTCACCGCCTGGGACAAGAGCGCCGGTTCGCGCG
>NZ_JBIIAY010000120.1:0-9215 GCF_044239655.1 Brevundimonas sp. | reverse complement strand
TATACCACGACAGACTCTCGGGCGTGCCGTAGCGCAGCCACTCGTCCATGGTCAGGCCGTTGCCCTTGGACTTGGAGATCTTCTTGCCTTCGATGTCGAGGAACAGCTCGAAATTGAACCCCTCCGGCGGCGTCCCGCCCAGCGCCCGACAGATCTTGCCGCTCTCGCGCACGCTCTCGATCAGGTCCTTGCCCGACATCTCGTAATCGACGTCCAGCGCGACCCAGCGCATCGCCCAGTCCGGCTTCCACTGCAGCTTCACATGGCCGCCGGTGACGGGCAGCGTCGTCCGACCGCCGACCGGATCGTCGAACGAGATCGTCCCCGCCTCGACGTCGCGGCTCAGGGTCGGCACCTGCAACACATGCCCCGTCGCCGGGCTGACCGGCAGGAAGGGCGAATAGGTCGCGCGGCGTTCCTCGCCCAGGGTCGGCAGCATGATCGCCTGAACCGCATCGAACCGCGCAAGCAGCGTCAGCAGCACCGCATCGAACCGCCCCGACCGATAGGTCTGCGTCGACGACATGAACTCGTAATCGAACCCGAACCCGTCCAGGAAAGCCCTCAGCCGCGCATTGTTGTGCGCCCCGAAACTGTCATGCGTCCCGAACGGATCGCGCACGACCGTCAGCGGCTTGTGCAGGTCCTCGGCCAGCATCCCGGGGTTGGGAATGCCCTCCGGCACCTTCCTCAACCCGTCCATGTCGTCGCTGAACGCCACCAGCCGCGTCGGCCAGTGATCCCCGGTCAGCGCGCGAAAGGCATTCCGCACCATCGTCGTCCGCGCCACCTCGCCGAAGGTCCCCATATGCGGCAGGCCTGACGGGCCGTAACCCGTCTCCAGAACGACCGGCCGCTGCAAGGCCGGAAAGACGCTGAGCGCCTCGTCCGCCTTGCCGCTATCGATCAGCGCCCGGGCCGCCGCCACATCCTCGGCCGCCAGCCGCTTCTTCAGCACATGACCCAGCAGATTGCGGGCCTGTTCGAACGGCCAGGACTTGGCGTCACGCGCCAGGGTTTCGAGGTTCTGCAACATAGGGCGCGGTTTGACCCGGCAAGGACACCCCGTCAACCGACCCGTGGACGGCTATCCCGGACCTCGACTAGGATCGTCGGTGACAGAGATCGATCATGCCATCATCGCAGACATTCATCCGCTTCGCCGCTTTCGGCGGCCTCGTCCTGTCGCTGCTCGCCGGGCCGACCCACGCCCAGGGACGGCAACTGCCCGCTGGTCCCTACACCCTGTTCGCGGGCAACGGCGCGTCCGCCAACTTCATTGTCGAGAACTCTGTTAGCCCCTCCGGTGATCGGGTTCGACTGAGCACCTACCGAATCTATGCACAGGGCGTGCCCCTCTCCCGGGGTGTGATGGATCAGGAGCTCAACGAGATCGAGATCAACTGTGCCGCCCGGACCTGGCACCTGTTCGGCTCGCACGGGTTTTCACCGAATGGGGACTGGATTTCCTCCCTGCCGGCCGAACCCGAGACTGCAATCCAGCCCAATCAGACCTGGGATTTCGTGGCCAAACTCGTCTGTGGCGAGGCCCGGATGCCGGCCAGCGCGACGGTCCAGGGTCCAGCCGCCGCTCGCGCCCTCGGGCTATCGCGGCTGCGCGGATCATAGACGCCTGCGGGCGGCGGACCCGACACCCTGTCGCGTCACCGACTTGACCCCTTGCTCCGGGCATGGCCATTGCCCCAACCCGGAAAAGCTCCTCATGAAAACCGCCGATTTCGATTTCGACCTGCCCGAGGACCGCATTGCCCTGCGGCCCGCCGAGCCGCGTGATTCCGCACGCCTGCTGGTCGTCCGGGGCGGCGAGTTGGCCGACCATACGATCCGCGACCTGCCGGGCTTCCTGCGCCCCGGCGACGCCCTGGTGTTCAACGACACGCGCGTGATCCCCGCCAGACTGTCGGGCGTCCGCGAACGCATAGGGCCGGAGGGCGAGACCCTGACGGTCGCCGTCGAGGCCACCCTGCATCACCGAGACGGCCCCGCTGTCTGGTCCGCCTTCATGAAGCCGGGCAAGCGGCTCAAGGCGGGCGACCGCATCATCTTCCAGACCCTGACCGCCACCGTCACAGACAAGTCCGACGACGGCCTCGTCATCCTGACGTTCGACGTCACCGGCCCCGCGCTCGACGACGCCATCCGCGACGTCGGCGTCATGCCCCTGCCCCCCTATATCGCCGCCAAACGCCCCGAGGACGATCGCGACCTGACGGACTATCAGACCGTCTTTGCCGAACACGACGGCTCCGTCGCCGCGCCGACGGCGGGCCTGCATTTCACCCCCGCCCTGCTCGAGGCCGTGCGCGCGGCCGGCGTCTCGACCCACGCCGTGACCCTGCACGTCGGAGCCGGCACCTTCCTGCCGGTCAAGGCCGACGACACCGCCGACCACAGGATGCATTCCGAATGGGGCGAGATCAGCGCGGAAACCGCCGCCGCCCTCAATGCCGTCCACGCTGCCGGCGGCCGCATCGTCTGCGTCGGCACCACCAGTTTGCGCCTGCTGGAATCGGCCGCGACGCCCGACGGGGTGATCCACCCCTTCCACGGCGACACCGCCATCTTCATCACGCCGGGCTACGCCTTCCGCGCCGCCGACGTCCTGATGACCAATTTCCACCTGCCGAAATCGACCCTGTTCATGCTGGTCAGCGCCTTCGCCGGGCTCGACACCATGCGCGCCGCCTATGCGCACGCCATCGCCGACGGCTATCGCTTCTATTCCTACGGCGACGGATCGCTGCTGTTTCGCGCCTGGTCTCCCCTCCCCATGGGAGAGAGGATCAGCTAGGGGCTCGCCCATGCCCTTCCCCTTCGACATCTCCGCCACCGAGGGCCGCGCCCGCACCGGCGTTCTGAAAACTCCGCGCGGCGACATCCGCACCCCCGCCTTCATGCCCGTGGGCACCGCCGCCACGGTCAAGGCGATGACGGTCGAACAGGTGAAGGCCACCGGGGCCGACATCCTGCTGGGCAACACCTATCACCTGATGCTGCGCCCCGGCCCCGAGCGGCTGGAGCGGCTGGGCGGGCTGCACAAATTCATGGGCTGGGACAAACCCATCCTGACCGACAGCGGCGGCTTCCAGGTCATGTCCCTGGCCGGCATCTCCAAGGTCAAGGAAGAGGCCGTCACCTTCGCCAGCCATATCGACGGGTCGAAACACGTCCTGTCTCCCGAACGCTCGATCGAGATCCAGGCCGACCGTATCGGCGCCGACATCTCGATGCAGCTGGATCAATGCGTCGCCTACCCGGCCGAAAAGCCCGCCGCCAAGGCCGCGATGGAGCTCTCCATCCGCTGGGGCGCCCGCTCTAAGGCCGCCTTCGGCACCCGCGAGACCCAGGCCTTGTTCGGCATCCAGCAGGGCTCGACCTTCGAGGATTTGCGTCGCCAGTCCTCGGACCAGCTTCAGGAGATCGGCTTCGACGGCTACGCCATCGGCGGGCTTGCCGTCGGCGAGGGCCACACCGCCATGTGCGAGGTCCTCGACTACGCCCCCGACATGCTGCCCGCCGACCGTCCCCGCTATCTGATGGGTGTCGGCAAGCCGATCGACCTGGTCGAGGCTGTCTGGCGCGGCGTCGACATGTTCGACTGCGTCCTGCCGACACGGGCCGGTCGCCACGGCCAGGCCTGGACCTGGGACGGCCCCATGAACCTCAAGAACGCCCGCTTCGCCGAGGACCAGGACCCGCTCGACCCGACGATCGAGGGACCGTCATCGCAGTATTCGAAAGCCTATCTGCACCACCTGATCCGCGCCGACGAGATTCTCGGCAAGACCCTGCTCAGCTGGCACAACATCGCCTTCTTCCAGGCCCTGACGGCGGCGATGCGCGAGGCGATCCAGCACGGCCGCTTCGAGCAGTTCCGCCGTGACTTCCACGCCCGCCACACCTCGAACTGAGGCCCGCCATGATCCGCCTGTTCGCCGTCCTGTCGATCCTGTCCTGCGTCGTCGTCGGGGCACCCTCGCCTGCCCTCGCTCAAGCGGCGTCAGCCCCGGCCCCTTTCAATGAAGCCGCCGAGCGCGCGACGATCCTCGACACGATCGCGACCATGCAGGCCGCCTGGAATCGCGGCGATTACGCGGGCTATATGCAGGGCTTCAAGAACCCGGACGTGATCTTCGTTTCGGGCGGGCGGATCAAGAACGGCTGGCAGGGCGCGCTCGACGACTACATCCGCAACTACGGCCCGACACCCGACAGCCGGGGCACCCTGACCTTCTATGACATGACGGTGGAGTTCCTCAGCCCCGACGCCGCCCAGCTGATCGGTCACTATCGCCTCGATCGGCCGGAACGTCCGATGGAGGGAATCAACACCCGCCTGTTCCGCAAGATCGACGGCCGCTGGGTCATCGCCCTCAACCACGTCTCGGCCTATGAGGTCGCGCCATGACATCGGTTTCCTACTGACGAGTTGGATTATCACAGGTAGAATCGCTTAGATGATCGTTGATTAGTCGATATTCGGCTTGACGGAGGTGCGTAAGCATCGCCAAAAGCTACTCATGGGTAGACAAATCACCCTCGCGGCCTCGGTCGCCATCCTCGCCGCGCCTGCCGTGTTCAGCACACCCGCCGACGCCCAGACCCCCTCGGTCTCGGCCGTCGCCGACGTCGTCGTCACCGCCGAACGGCGCGACCGCAGCCTGGGTCGCACCCCGCTGTCCGTGACCGTCGCGGCCCAGCCCCTGCTGGCGGGTGCCGGGGTCACCGACATCAAGGACCTGGCCATCCTGGCCACCGGCCTGCTGGTCGCCTCGACCTCGAACCAGACCTTCACCACGGCCCGCATCCGGGGCGTCGGCACGGTCGGCGACAACCCGGGTCTGGAGAGCTCGGTCGGCGTGGTCGTCGACGGCGTCTTCCGCGCCCGCAACGGCGTGGCCCTCGGCGACCTCGGCGAGGTGGAGCGGATCGAGGTGCTGCGCGGCCCGCAATCGACCCTGTTCGGCCAGAACACCACCGCCGGCCTGATCAATGTCGTGACCGCCCCGCCCCGCTTCACCCCGTCGGCGAAAGCCGAGGCCACCCTCGGGAACTACGGAGCCTACGGCGGCTCCCTGTCCCTGACCGGTCCCCTGATCGAGGATCGGCTCGCCGGGCGGCTGTATCTCTCGGCCCGGCGTCGCGACGGCTTCTATGAGGTCCGCACCGGGGCCGGCCCGCGCACCCGCATCGACGATCAGAACGAAGCCTATGAGATCGCGCGAGGCCAGCTGCTCTGGACCCCCGCCGACCGGATCCAGGTGCGACTGGTCGCCGACTATGCCCACCGTGATGAATACTGCTGCATCGGCGTACAGCTCAGGACAGGCCCGACCGCGGGCATCCTGGCCCTGCTCAGCCCCGATGGCGGCGTCGATCCAACCCCGGATCCACAGGCCCGCGTCGGCTATGCCAACCGCGCCACCCGGACCCGGGTCGAGGACGGCGGCCTGGCCATTCACAACCGGATCGACACCCGGTTCGGCCGCGTCGAGACCACGACCTCGGCCCGCCGCTGGGATGCACGGCTCAGCCAGGACTGGGACTTCACCTCCGCCGACATCGCCGTGCGCCCCGACGACGGCAGCTGGTCCAACCGCTTCGACACCCTCAGCCACGAAGCCCGTCTGACCGGCGCTCGCGGCCCGATCGACTACACCGTGGGCCTGTATCTGGCGCGCGAGACCCTGCATCGCCGCGATGCCTTCCAGTACGGAACGGCCTATGAGGACTACCTCGGCCGCGTCCTGACGCGTTCGGCGGCCAACCCTGTCGGCGTCGCGGGGCATGTCTCGACCCTGACCGGCCTGCCCCTCGGCCGCAGCTTCGTCGCGGGCCAGGGTCAGAAGGACACCTACGACCAGACCGCCGACACCGCCGCCCTGTTCGGCCAGACCACCTGGCAGGCCACCTACCGGCTCGGCCTCACCCTGGGCCTGCGATACTCCAGTGTCGGCAAGGATCTGGAGGCCCGCTACGTCAACACCGACGGCGGTGCGGCCTGCGCGGCGGCTCTGGCGCGCGGCATCACCAGTGCGACCCTCTGCCTGCCCTGGGCCAATCCGGCCTTCAACGGACGGGTCGTGTCCGAGAGCCAGACCGACGCTGGCTGGTCGGGCGTGGGCCGCATCGAATATCGACTGGCCGACGGCATGCTGACCTATGCCTCATGGTCGCGCGGTCGAAAGAGCGCGGGCTACAACCTCGACCGAGCCCAGACCGGGCTGGTCCCCGACGCCTCCACCGCCTTCGCCCCGGAAACCGTCGATGCCGCCGAAGCCGGTCTGCGCGCGACGGGACAGGACGGCCGGGTATCCGTCGCCGTCAGCGCCTTTCACCAGCGCTATCGGGATTTCCAGCTCAACACCTTCCTCGGCACGACCTTCCTCGTCCGCTCGATCCCCGAGGTGACCGCCAGGGGCGCCGAACTGGAGTGGACCGCCCGTCCCGTCGAGGGCCTGAGCCTGCAAGGCGGGATGGTCTATGCCCAGACCGAATACGGCGACCGGCCCGTCGCCGGTCTGCCCCTGCTGGCCGGCTCGCGGCTGTCGTTCGCGCCCCTGTGGTCCGGCACCCTGTCCGGCGTCTATGAGCGCCCCATCGGTGGAGGTCTGACCGCCCGCGCCACCCTCGCGACCAAGTATTCGTCGGCCTACAACACCGGCTCGGACCTGGCCCCGGAGAAGGTGCAACAGGCCTATTGGCTCAGCAACGGCTCGCTGGCCGTCAGCGATGCAGCCGCCGGCTGGTCCGTGGAACTCTGGGGCCGCAACCTGTCAGACGAGACCTATTCTCAGGTCGCCTTCGGCGCGCCGTTCCAGACGGGAACCCTGGGGGCCTTCCTCGGTGCCCCCCGCACGGTGGGGGTCACTCTGCGATTGACGCGGTAGGTCTCACAGGGCGTTCGCATACAGCGCCCGTGCCTGATCCTGATCGATCGGCACGGGATTGTTGACCAGCAACCGCTGCTGCTTCATCGCCTCGGCGGCCAGCAGGTCCAGGTCGCTCTCCGCCACCCCCACCATCGACAGCCGGTCGGGCAGGCCGCACTCGGCGCACATCGTGGTCAGGGCCTCGATCAGCCCCTGCCCCCTGGCTTCGCGCGAACCCCCAGCCAGCGACGGCGAGACGATCTCGGCCAGCTCAGCATAATGGTCCAGCGCCGCCGCCATGTTGTGCCCCAGCACGTGCGGCAGCATCAGGGCGTTCGACAGGCCGTGCGGCACATGGAAATGCCCGCCCAGCGGATAGGCCAGGGCATGAACCCCCGCCACCGGCGCATTGGCAAACGCCACCCCCGCCAGATGCGCCCCCAGCAGCATCGCCCCGCGCGCGGCCCGGTCCTGCCCGTCCCTGACCACGGTCAGCAGGTTGCGGCTCAGCAAGTCCAGCGCCTGTCGCGCCATCATGTCGGACATCGGGTTCTTGAGGCGCACCGAGGTGAAGGCCTCGATCGCATGGACCATGGCGTCCACACCCGTCGCCGCGGTGATGTGCGCAGGCAGCCCCACGGTCAGCTCCGCGTCCAGAATGGCCCAGTCGGCATAGAGGGCGGCCGACACCACCCCCTTCTTTTCAGCTCCGCCGACGGTGACGATGGCCACGGCCGTCGCTTCGGACCCGGTTCCCGCCGTGGTCGGAATCAGCACCAGCGGAAGCCGTCGCCCCCGGGCCTGATCGACACCGTATATGGTCTCCAGCGCATCGCCTGAGCCGATCAGATAGGCGACCAGCTTGGCCACATCCATCGGACTGCCGCCACCCAGACCGACCACGGAACCGACCCCGGCCGAACGCCCCGCCTCGACCGCCGCCAGCACCGTCGCCGCCGACGGATCGGCCTCGACCGCATCGAAGATCACCACCGTCCGCCCGGCACCTTCCAGCGCCCGGATCGCCTGATCACACAGCCCCAGCCGACGCACACCGGCATCGGTGACGAGCAGTACAGCTCCCTCCGGCACCAGATCGGCCAGCCGACCGCATCCGCCTGCCCCCAGATGAAGACGGGGTCCATAGTTGAAATCAAAGGCCTGCATGGCTCACATTCCGTCCGTCGTCCCCGATGACAGTCGGGGCTCTGGCCGTTTCAGTCAAACTCAAGATGGGGGCGGGATCGCGTCGCTGTGGCCCGGCCTCGGTCAACTAGCCCGGGGCGCGCAGCACGCTCGCGACCGCTTCCTCGATCATCAGGGTCTGGAGATCCAGCGAGCCACGATCGAAGAAGGGGTCAAGGAGTTCGAACCTCAACAAGCGCGCCAGACCGAAGATCGACGTCCAGAAAGAAACAGCCCTCACCACGTTCTGCTCGCCTTCAGGCTCCCCCCGTGCGGAAGCGACGGCACCCACCACGATGTCGAAGGCCTGGCGGAAAGCCGGGCCGAGCGCGGGATCGACTGGATGCGTCAGCTCGCTCTCGTACATCAGCTCGAACAGATGAGGGTTCTCAAGGCTGAAGGCGATGAAGCTGCGAGCAAGGTCGGCGAGCACGCGCCTCGGATCGGCAGCGCCGTCATGAACGATCTTGGCGGCGGCACCATTGATTTGCCGGAACCCTTCGAGAGCAAGGGCGCAGAGCAGGCCCCGGCGCGTCCCGAAATGATAGTACGGCGCACCGGGCGACAGGTTCGCGCAAATCGCCAGCGCCCTGACCGATATCGAGGCGTGGCCCGCCGTTCGCAGATGGTCGAGCCCGCAACGCAACAGATCGCGCTTTGAATCTTCGCCGCTGGAATCCTGCGTCGCTGCGTCGGAACTACCGGTGTCCATGGGTCCGTCATTGCCCGCGAAGTGGGGGAGTGACAAGCCTTGCCCACTCGTTTAATCAGTGATTAATTGATCAGTGATTAACAACTGCAAGGGGATGGAAATGGCGGAATCCAGAGGGCGTATTGCGGTCATCGGGGCGGGTCCGGGGGGCATGGCAGCAGCCCTCGCCCTGATCCGTCTGGGGTTCGAGGTTTCGATCTATGAGCGGTTTGCCGAGGTCAAGGCGGCCGGAAACATCCTCAACCTGTGGCCACCGCCCCAGAAGGTTCTCAAGATCATCGGGGTCGATACGACCGACCTCGGAGCGCCCTGTCACACGATCTTCGCCAACGCCAAAGGCCGGATGCGCGCCGACGTGAGGCTGCCGGCCGAGGTCGAGGATGAGTATGGCGGCGGCTTCATCGGGCTGCTTCGGTGGGGTCTCT
>NZ_JBIIAY010000119.1:0-9499 GCF_044239655.1 Brevundimonas sp. | reverse complement strand
CGGGCGCAAACTGGAACGTCGGTGTCGGCGACCTGATCCTGTTCCTGTCGCTGATCCTGCTGTTCTTCGAGCTGCTGAAATCGACGTCGAGCCAGAAGGTCGCGATCGTCAATCACGCCCTGTCGCTGATCGTCTTCGTGGTCTGCCTGGTCGAGTTCCTGCTGGTCCGCGGCTTCGCCACCTCGACCTTCTTCCTGATCCTGACCATGGTCATGCTGGACGTCCTGGCCGGCTTCATCGTGACGATCATCGCGGCGCGCAAGGATCTGGACTTCGGCGCGAGCGGGTAAACGCGTTCTTCCCCCGCTTGCGGGGGAAAGCGGGCCGGCGTCGAGCGAAGCGAGACCAGGGCCGATGGGGGAAGTTTTCTGCTTTCCTTCACACCGCCCCCATCGTCGCTGCTTTCGCTTCGCTCAAGGACGCGACACTTCCCCCGCTGCGCGGGGGAAGAACATCAAAGCGTCTCCACCGTCAGATTCCCGTTCGTATAGACACAGATGCTCGCCGCGATCGCCATCGACTTGCGGGCGATCGCCTCGGCGTCGAGGTCGGAGTTCTGCAACAGGGCCAGGGCCGCCGACAGGGCGTAGTTGCCGCCGGATCCCACCGCCGCCACGCCGTGCTCCGGCTCCAGCACATCGCCGACCCCGGTCACGGTGAAGATGGACGTCGCATCGGCGACCAGCAGCATCGCTTCCAGCCGCCTCAGGTATCGGTCCGTCCGCCAGTCCTTGGCCAGATCGACGCAGGCCCGCGCCAGCTGGTCCGGATACTGCTCCAGCTTGGCCTCCAGCCGCTCGATCAGGGTGAAGGCGTCGGCCGTCGCCCCGGCGAAACCCGCCAGCACCTTGCCGCCCGCCAGGACGCGAACCTTGCGCGCCGCCCCCTTGACGATGGTCGGCCCCATCGAGACCTGGCCGTCGCCGGCGATCACCGTGCGGCCGTCCTTGCGCACCGCCAGGATGGTGGTGCCGTGCCAGCCGGGGCCGGAGGGGGTTTCGTTCTGGGTCATGCTCCTCAGATGGCGACCGAAATGGGGCGGTGCAAGCGGGTTTGCGAGCAATTTCAACGAGCGGCGTTAGGCTTAAAATGGCCCCATGTGAGCGCTACCTTGGCAATAATATCCACAAAACCATTCAGGCAGGAGAGACTACATGCTTACGCGTTTGATGCTGACCGCCGAAATGGTCGGCTTGACGGGTCGGTCCACGTCCTCGATCGCCCAGATTCTCGGCGCGTCCGACGCCAACAATCGCCGTGACCACATCTGCAGCGCCATCCTGCTTTACGATGGCCGGATGGTTCAGGTCGTCGAGGGCAAACGAGCCGACGTCGATCGCATGCTGCGCCGGATGCAGGCCGACCCCCGGATGAAGGACCTCCAGGTCCTGGCCGACACGCCGATCCAAAGCCGCCTTCTGACCGAGGCGGCGGGCTACTGCCATCAACCGGCCGAGACCCTGTCCAGGGTCGGTCTGGCCGATCTCGAACTGCTGACCGTACGCGACGTCGAAGCCATGCTGGACTACCGTCAGGCGGCCTGAGCCACCCCCCGGGCTGACATCGCGCCGGCCACGCCCTAGAAGCAGGCGTGCCCCAGTTCACCGATGACGACGTCGAACGCTATGCCCGCCATCTGGTGCTCGCCGAGATCGGCGGCCCGGGGCAACAGAAGCTGGCCGCCGCCCGGGTGCTGATCGTCGGCGCCGGTGGCGTCGGAGGTCCGGCCGCCCTGTATCTGGCCGCAGCCGGCGTCGGAACGATCACCCTCGTCGACCCGGACACGGTCGCCCTGTCCAACCTGCAACGCCAGATCCTGTTCACCGGCGACGACATCGGCCGCCCCAAGGTCGAGGCCGGGGCCGACCGCCTGACCGCCCTGAACCCCGGGGTTTGCATCGAGCCTGTCGCCGAGCCGCTGAGCGCCGACAATGCCCGCGCCCTGATCGCCGGTCACGACGTCGTTCTGGACGGCACCGACGATTTCCAGACCCGATTCACCGTCAACGCCGCCTGTGTCGCCGAAGGTGTGCCCCTGGTGTCGGGTGCCCTGGGCCGCTGGTCGGGGCAGGTCGGGGTCTTCGCCGGTCGCCCCTGCTATCAGTGCCTGGTCCCCGAGATTCCCCCCGACGCCGAGACCTGCGCCCGCGTCGGTGTCGTCGGTGCCCTGGCCGGGGTGGTGGGTGCGATGGCGGCGCTGGAGACGATCAAGCTGATCACCGGCGCCGGCGAACCTCTGACCGGTCGGCTGATGCTGTACGAAGCCCTGTCAGCGACCGCGCGCACCGTGCGTATCACCGCCGACCCGGACTGCCCGGTCTGTTCGGGATCACACTGATCAGGCGAAAGCCCGGGTCAGCATCGCCACATAGCGACCCATCAGTTCCTGCTCCTTGTCGTCCTCCCAGTCGGCGTGGCCGGCGTCATTGACCTCGACGAACTCGACCCGCTTTCCGGCGTCACGCAGGGCGGCGTTCAGGCGACGGGTCTGGGTCACCGGCACGATCGGATCGTCGGTGCCGTGAACCAGGAAGACGGGACAGGCGATCTCGGCGACGCGCCGACGAGGTGAGGCCGCCGACAGCCTGTCGTCATCGACGCCGAGCACGCCGATCCGCTTGGACCAGAAATCGAAGATCTCCTGCCCCGGCGTGTCGTCCTGTCGCTTCTCCCATTCGAGGATGTCGGGAAGATCCGAAACGCCGCAGATCGAGATGGCGGCCTTGTACAGGCCCGGCGTCTTCACCGCCCCCATCATGGCCGCATAGCCGCCGTAGCTGGTTCCCATGATGGCGACCCGGCGGCCGTCTAGCCCGCGCGCCGAAATCGCATGAGCCACAGCGTCTTCGATATCCTCCTGCATGAGGTCGCCCCAGCGGCCCCAGCCCTGTTTGGCGAAGGCCAGACCATAGCCACCCGACCCGCGAAAGTTCGGCTGAAGTACCCACCAGCCCTGGGCGGCCAGGACCTGGGCCTGTCGATCCCAGCCTCTCAGGTCACGCGCCTCAGGCCCTCCGTGGGCCAGCACGACCATGGGGCCGGGCCGCCGCGACGGCGGGGCGGTCAGATAGGCCTCGATCTCGGCACCGTCCCGTGTGCGGACCTTGAGGACCTCACCCGGCCCCAGACGCACAGGGTCGAGATCCTGACGCGCGCCGACATTGACGATCCTCTGGGCGGCCCGATCGTAGAAATACCAGGCACCCGGCTCCCGAGGGCCCGTGACACGGGCGATCAGGCGGTTGCGAGACACATCCACGTCCGTAAAGTAGACGTCGCAATCGTCCTCGAAGAAGCGGTTCAGGGCCCGGTGATGGGCGGCCAGCGCCGGCTCGGCGAAGGCGTACTCCAGCCGGTCCCCGTAATAGGCCGCACCCAGATAACGCCCGGCCGAGTCCCTCAATCCATACAGAACATCGCGTCCGGCCCTGGCCGAGATGGGCGGCCCGAAGGCCAGGGTGGCGAGATCCAGTTCTCGGATCGTCTCCACATCCTCCTCGCCAGTCCGGGCGCTGACCAGGACAATGCCCGGCCGGTCGGTGCCTCCCACGAACGAGAAGTCGGGCGCATCGATAAATCGGGTGCGCCGCACCAGGGTCCATTCGGTCTGGCCGGGGGCGCGGGCGTACACGCTTTCCAGGGTGCCGCGGGCGTTGATGTCGTGGCGCAGCACCGCCTGGCCGTTCAGGGTGTCCCATCGGAAGGTGCCGGAATTGCCCCGCTCCAGCCGCTCGGCTGTGCCGTCGTTGATGTCGGCCCGATACAGCGCCAGGAACCCGCCGGGCTCATAGGCCAGCATCAGGACGTGGTCGGGGTCACCGGGCAAAAGATCGACGATCTGACCCAGATCGAGGTTGCCCCGCGCGCGGCTGCGCTCGCCTTCGAACAGGGTGACCCGGGCCCCGCTGTCGATGTCGATCGAGACGATGCGCCGGTTCCACAACTCGCCACCGCCGGTACGGATATTGGAACCGGTCGACGTGCGCCGGGCGATCTCCAGCTTGGTGACGACGCGGATCAGAAGGCGGCGGTCGTTGCCCCAGTAGACCCGCTCGACGTCGATCGGCCCCAGGTCGATACGGCGAGCCTGGCCTTCGGGATCGGCGGCATCGAGAACGTCGACGACCGCATGCGGGGCCTCCGTCGTTCCGAGCTGTTCGACCACGGCGATGCGGGTGCCCGACGGCGACATGGCCACGCCACGGGTCCGATCGGGCTTGAAGAAGTCCGCAAGGGCGTAGGGCGCTCCCCCCTGTATGGGTGCGGCCTGCACCCTACCGGCCTGTATGATGCCCGCGCCGCCGACCGCGAGCGCCAGAACCATCTCGCGCCGGGACAGTCCCGGCATCAGTTTTCGCAATGGCACGTCACGCCCCCTCAACTCATGGATGCATGCGAGCCGCAAGGCGCACGTGCCGTCAAGCCGAAACACGCCTGCCTACAGCATGGCCGGGATCACCCGGTCCGGCGGGCGGTGCTGGTTCTGGTAGGTCATGACGTTCAGGATGACCCGGTCGCCCATGTCCTGGCGGGCCTCAAGCGTGGCCGAGCCGAGGTGGGGCAGGAGGACCACATTGGGATGGGCCAGCAGGCCGGGATGGATGGCCGGTTCGTTCTCGAACACATCGAGGCCGACGCCGTAGATCCCGCGCCGGGCCACCGCCTCCGACAGGGCCGCCTCGTCGATCAGTTCGCCGCGCGCCGTGTTGATCAGGATGGCGTGGGGCTGGAGACGGGCCAGGCGGTCGGCGTTCAGCAGATGGTGCGTCTCCTTCGTGGCCGGACAGTTCAGCGAGACGACGTCCATCCGGGCCAGCATCTCGTCGAGGTCGTCCCACCAGGTCGCACCCAGCTCCTCCTCGATCCGGGGGCTGACGGGTTTTCGGTTGTGATAGTGGACCTGCATCCCGAACGCCTTGGCCCGGCGGGCCAGGGCCTGGCCGATCCGGCCCATCCCGACGATGCCCAGCCGCTTGCCCCACAGCTTGCGTCCGCACATCCAGGTCGGGGTCCAGCCCTCGAACTGACCGGCTGCGACGACCTGGGCCCCCTCGACGATGCGGCGGCTGACGGCCAGGATCAGGGCCATGCCCAGATCGGCGGTGTCCTCGGTCAGGACGCCGGGGGTGTTGGTGACGATGATGCCCCGGGCCACGGCCGCGTCGATGTCGATATGATCCACCCCGGCCCCGAAATTGGCGATCATCTTCAGCTGTTCGCCCGCCCCGTTGATCAGGGCGGCGTCGATCTCGTCGGTGATGGTGGGGACCAGGACGTCGGCGCGCTGGACGGCGTCCTCGAGCGCGGCCCGGTCCATGGGCCGGTCCTTGAGGTTCAGTTCGGCGTCGAACAGCTCGCGCATCCGCGTCTCGACCGCGTCGGGCAGGCGCCTGGTTAACACGACCTTAAGCTTGCGGGTGGACATGGATTCCCTGGGTTTCACGAGGCGAGGGTCGGTATCCGACCCCGCCCGCCGCGACGGATCGACAAGGGTGTCTAGCAAAGCATCGCCACGGTTCCCAAGCGCCGATGAGGCCGACGCCTGTGAAACCGTCGATTCGGCGGGTCGTCGCCCCGCACGGGCCGCCGTTCCGGCCGTGGTGGTGGGTGCGATGGCCCTGATGTGTCTGGCTGCAGCCCAGGCCGCCGCCGTCATGCCCGACGGCCGCCCGACCCCCAGCCGCCAGCCCGTGCCGCGCTGGCTGACGCTCAAGTCCGACGAGGTCCGCGCTCGTCAGGGACCGGGGTCGGATTACCGCATCCTGTGGGAATATCGCGCCGCCGGCCTGCCGGTTCAGGTCGTCGCCGAGACCCGCGAGTGGCGCAAGGTCTGCGACCCCGACGGTGCCGTCGCCTGGATCCACCGCAGCGTCCTGTCGGGCCGCCGGGGAGCGTTCAACATCTCCGCCGAGGAGACGCCGGTGCATGCCGGCCGATCCGAGACCTCGCCCGTCCGCGCCCGGCTGTCGCCCCGCTCGGTGGTGTCACTGGACGACTGCGAGGGCGGCTGGTGCCATGTCGGCGGGCGCCAGGCCAACGGCTGGGTGTCCGAAGCCCGCATCTTCGGCGGGGCCACCCGGGCGCTGTGTGACGCGAACCGGGCGGCGGGAGCGGCACCGGCTCGCTGATCGAGAAGGTTGAGCCGGTTCCCTTCGTCGTGTAGGCCCACGCGACGCAATCGGAGCCTTCCGCCTTGAGTCAGTCGAAATATCCGTCCTCGTTCGACCACGCGGCCCTTCTGGCCTCGGGCCGGGGCGAGCTGTTCGGTCCGGGCAACGCCCAGCTGCCGGCACCGCCCATGCTGATGTTCGACCGGATCACCCAGATCAACGGCGACGGCGGCGAGCACGGCAAGGGCTATGTCGAGGCCGAGCTGGATATCCATCCCGACCTCTGGTTCTTCCAGTGCCACTTCATCAACGACCCGGTTATGCCCGGCTGCCTGGGCCTGGACGCCATGTGGCAGCTGGTCGGCTTCTATCTGGGCTGGATCGGCGGGCCGGGGCGCGGCCGGGCGCTCGGCGTCGGCGAGGTCAAGTTCACGGGCCAGGTCCAGCCGGACGTGAAAAAGGTCACCTACAAGATCACGCTCAAGCGGGTCATCAACCGTCGCCTGGTCATGGGCATCGCCGACGGGGTGATGGAAGCCGACGGCGTCCCCATCTATACCGCCACGGATATGCGCGTCGGCCTGTTCGGCGCCGATCAGAAGGCCACCGAGCCCGTCGGCGGCTAACCACACCATAACCGCGATCAACGCGGATACTGAAGCGAAGCGAAGGAAACCTCATGCGGCGTGTCGTCGTCACCGGGCTGGGTATCGTCTCCTCCATCGGGACCGGACAGGAAGAGGTCACGGCCTCCCTGCGGTCGGCGCGCTCCGGCGTCGTAACCGCCCCCGACCACATCAAATACGGCTTCCGCTCCCAGGTCTGGGCACCCCCATCGCTGGGCGTGAAAGCCGAGGACTGGGCCCCCCTGGTCGATCGCCGCGCCGCGCGGTTCCTGGCCAACGGCACGGCCTGGGGTCACATCGCCTTCGAAGAGGCGCTGAAGGACTCGGGCATGACGCCTGAGGAAATCCGCGATGACCGGATCGGCCTGATCGTCGGCGAGGGCGGTCCCTCGACCCAGGTCATCCTGCAAGCCGCCCAGACCACGATCGAACGCGGCGCGCCCAAGCGGATCGGACCGTTCGCCGTGCCCAAGGCCATGGCGTCGGGGCCGTCGGCCGTGCTGTCGACCTGGTTCCAGATGCGCGGCGTCAACTATTCGATCTCCTCGGCCTGCGCGACCAGCGCCCACTGCATCGGGGCGGCGGCCGAACAGATCCAGCTGGGCAAGCAGGACGTGGTCTTCGCCGGCGGCGTCGAGGACATCGACTGGTCCATGTCCAACATGTTCGACGCGATGGGGGCCATGTCGTCCGACTTCAACGCGACCCCTTCGGTAGCCAGCCGGGCCTATGACGTCGCCCGCGACGGCTTTGTCATCGCCGGTGGGGCGGGGATCGTCGTGGTCGAGGAATATGAGCGGGCCGTGGCGCGCGGGGCGAAAATCTACGCCGAGATCGTCGGCTATGGGGCCAACTCGGACGGCTACGACATGGTCGCGCCGTCCGGCGAGGGTGCCCAACGGTGCATGAAGATCGCCATGGACCAGGCCGGCGGTCGCAAGATCGACTATCTGAATCCGCACGGCACCTCGACGCCGGTCGGCGACTCCAAGGAGATGGACGCCGTTCGCGCCGTGTTCGGCGACGAGATGCCCCTGATCTCCTCGACCAAGTCGCTGACGGGCCACAGCCTCGGCGCGGCGGGGGCGCAGGAGGCGATCTACAGCCTGCTGATGCTGGCCAACGGCTTCGCGGCCGAGAGCGCCCATATCGAGACCCTCGACCCCCAGTTCGAGGGCATGCCCATCCTGCGCGCGTGCAAGGACGTCGAGTTGACCACCGTCATGTCCAACAGCTTCGGCTTCGGCGGCACCAACGGGACGCTGATCCTGTCGAAGGTCTGATGCACCGGGCTCTGCTGTCATGAAGGCGGAGCCCTATGACGTCCTGATCGTCGGCGCGGGCGCGGCCGGGATGATGTGCGCCATCGAGGCGGGCAGGCGCGGACGGCGGGTGCTGGTCGTGGATCATGCCGCCAGGCCCGGCGAGAAGATCCGCATCTCGGGCGGGGGGCGGTGCAACTTCACGAACACAGGGACGACGCCAGCGAACTTCCTGGGCGAGAACCCGCGGTTCGCGACGTCGGCCTTGAAGCGATTCAGCCAGCGCGACTTCATCGCCATGGTCGATCGTGCGGGCATCGCCTGGCACGAGAAGCCCCTGGGCCAGCTGTTCTGCGACGACAGCGCCAAGCAGATCGTGCGGATGCTGACCGACGCCATGCGGGCGGCGGGGGTGACGTTGAAGCTCTCGACCGGCGTCGATGCGGTTGAGCGGTCCGGCGAGGGCTGGGCGGCGACCCTGTCGGACGGGGCGCGCGTGACGGCGGCCTCGCTCGTCGTCGCCTCGGGAGGCAAGTCGATCCCCAAGATGGGAGCGACCGGCTGGGGCTATGATCTGGCGCGGCGGCACGGCCTGAGGGTCACCGAGACACGGCCGGCGCTGGTGCCCCTGACCTTCGAGGCGGGGCTGCTGGAACAGCTGTCGCCCCTGGCCGGGGTCGCGGTCGATGTGGCGGCGACCAACGTGACGACCGAGCGGGAGCGGGCGACCTTCCGCGAGGCCATGCTGTTCACCCATCGGGGCCTGTCGGGTCCGGCCGTCCTGCAGATCAGCTCATACTGGCGCGAGGGGGAGGCGATCACCCTGGCCATGGCGCCCGACCGCGACGTCTATGCCGAGTTGAAGGCGGCCAAGGAGGCCAACGGCAAGCAGGCGGTCCATACCGCCCTGTCGCAGATCCTGCCCCGTCGGCTGGCCGAGTCGGTCGCGGCGCGGCATGAGGTCGCGGGCAAGCTGGCCGAGATCGGTGACAAAAGGCTGAAATCCCTCGCCGAGTCAGTCAACGGCTGGACGGTCAAGCCGGTGGGATCGGAGGGCTATCGCACCGCCGAGGTCACCCTGGGCGGGGTGGCGACCGAGGGGCTGGATCAACAGACAATGCAGGCGAATTCGGTACCGAGACTGTTTCTGATCGGCGAGGTGGTGGACATCACCGGCTGGCTCGGCGGCTACAACTTTCAGTGGGCCTGGTCTTCCGGATGGGCCGCCGGACAAGCCTGCTGACGATCTGGGCGAAAGCCGAAGAGTAACCAAGAGTTAACCCACCTGCGGTGCCCCGGCGGGTTGCGGCAGTCCGTTTCTGCACATACCTTGATCCAGCGGGACGGGCCCCTCTGGCGCCATTGTCCGGAACGCTTCCCCGGCGGCTTTCCCCCAAGTCCGCCGCGCGGAACCGGACGACAGCGTGATGTCGGACCGCAGCGGGTGCGCCCGGCGATAGGCTCATCCTCGCGATGAGCCCGTCTTTGGGCGCACCCGTTT
>NZ_JBIIAY010000118.1:0-9662 GCF_044239655.1 Brevundimonas sp. | reverse complement strand
CGCTCGGCCGCCCTGGCCGAGTGGCAGACGTTCGCCGCATAGTCCTCGCCTCCCCTGCCCGGACTCCCCTCAGTGGCGACGAGTTGCCGTTGGACTGACAGCACCCTCGGGAATACTCCCCGGCCATCGCCCGCGTCATGCTCTTGATGATGGTGGCACTCAGGCTGCCATCGTTCTCAAACTGCTCGGCGCAGTAATGGACTGCTATGCCGGCCTCGCGGCAGATGAACTCGTAATAGGCGCTCTCGTCGGCGTCCTGAAAGCGTCCCCACCGACTGACACCGTAGACAAGGATGACATCGAACTCGGTCTGACCGTTCTGGACGTCAGCGATCAGATGTTGAAGCGACACACGGCCGTCGAGCCGCAGGCCGCTCTTGCCCGCATCGGCGTAGGTGCGGACGACCTCGAAGCCGCGACGGGCGGCTTAGGTCGTGTGGACAAAGGGGATTCCCAAATTGCCGCCTGACTGATTCAAGGCTGTTCTTTGCGGAGAGCGGTATTGGTTCGCGGTTTGATGTCGGATGCGGAGTGGGCTTTCTTCGAGCCGTTCGTGGTCGAGACGGGTCCCAGGCGAGGTCGGCGGCCTCGGGATCATCGGCTGGTGCTGGATGGAGTTTTCTGGATCGCCCGGACGGGTGGCGCATGGCGTGATCTTCACAGCCACTTCGGCGCATGGAACTCCGTCTACCGCCAGTTTCGTCGCTGGACGCAGGCGGGGCTCTGGGATGTGATGCTGGAGGCGATGAACAACACCGGCGGGGGCCACGACAGCGTCCAGATGATCGATTCGACCATTATTCGCGCTCATCAGCACGCCGCCGGCGCGCTAAAAAAGGGGATCAGGACCAGGGTCTTGGCCGCTCGCGAGGTGGCTTCTCGACCAAGATCCATCTCCGCAGCAACGCTCGAGGCCTCCCTGTCGCGGTTACCCTGAGCGGCGGTCAGGTCTCAGCTATGAAGGGCCACGGCCCGGTCATGGACGAACCCGGTCCACACCCCTGCGTATTGCTCGCCGACAAGGGATGCGATGCCGACTTCATCCTGGCCGACCTGGAAGCCAGAGGCATCGCCGCCGTCATCCCCGCCAAGCGGAACCGCAAGGTTCAGCCCGTCATCGACGGTCACATCTACAGCTTGCGAAACCTCGTCGAGCGGTGCTGCTCAAAGCTGAAACACAGCCGCCGACTGGCCACCCGCTATGACAAAACCGCCGACAGCTTCCTCGGCTTCGTCCTCGTCTCGTCCATCCGTCTGTGGATCAGGCATTTTGTCCACACGACCTAGGCGGGGCTGGATATAGCCCAGTGACGAGTGCAGACGGCGGGGATTGTAGAAGCCCTTGATGTATCCGAACAGGTCCCGCCGCGCCTCAGGGCCAGCGAATGATGAGGTCTCGGTAAACATCCGGCCGGCGCGCCCTATTCACAAGATGCGTTGCAGCAGAATGGCCGAACTGAGCGGTATCGCGACCACGAAGTTCGCACCGCAATCCCGCGCTTCTTCGATCTGAGATTTGGGCGTGTGACTGGCCGGCATGATGACCGGCGTGAACCTGTTGGGTTCGAGCCTCGATGTTCTCAGCCAGCGATTCTCGGAAAAGCCGTTGCCCCCAAGACCTGAGTCCAGCAGCACCAGATCGAAAGCCTTGTCGCCCAGCACCTTTCGGAACTCGCTTGCAGTCGGCGCCCGCATAACGGTTTGAACGTTAAACCCCATCAGTATCTGGCCGACGATCTCCAGCCCCTGGCTGCTCTCATCGGCACAGAGCACTTTTGCGTCCCTCAGATCGAAACGCGGTCCCTCTACGGCTCCAGGCTCCTGGATCACCATAGCTCAGCCTCGCCGGCAGGCAGCCCTACGGATAGTGGGCTTCCCGACAGCCTCCCCGAAAGTCCCGAAGGCCTCAAACGGGACAAAGAACTGGCGATCACTTCATCCGGCAGTTGGACGATGTCGCCAGAGCCTTGGGCCAGGTCGCCGCAAAATACCGAAAGCTGCGCGAGATGCTGGGCAAGGCTGTCGATCGACTGGACGGCTTCCATTTCTTTCTGGCTCAGACGCCGGTCGATAAGAATCTCGCCGACGACCTGCTCCAGACGCGCGGCCGCGGCGGCCCAGTCGCCGAGCTCGTCGCCCATTGCACCAAGAAGGTTCGCTATCGAGACTGGAGGCATCCCCTCAGAAAACTCACCTTTGAAGCGGGTCGATCGGCGGCATCCGGACAATGGGCCAATCTGGTCGACAAGTCGGGGGAGTCGTCAACGAGCGCATACCAAGGCGAGAAGACAGGTATTCCGCACCCTATACTTCGGCGCATGTATTATTCCTTGACGGGGTCCCGAGCCACGAGTCGGACGTCTGACGATGGAGATGACCCGGGCAAAGCACCAAGCCACAGCCTGCAGCACGGGCTCCGGCAGCAGGACTTTGACAACTTGACCAGGAAAAGCTGAAAGGCTCCTCTTCAATCTCGATTCAGCGCTTGTCGCACTCCAAACGCACCTTGCGGCGCAAGCCATCTCAGCCGCGGGCCATTGATCAAGGGTCATGATTGCGCTGCCGGTGCCATTGGCCTGACGTCTTCCAGAGTCATTCATGGAATTGATTGATATCGATCAAATCAATCCACTGTCAAATCATCCGAGGTCTCTTATTGTTATGTTCAAGAGCGTTTAAGCGCCGCTGGGGAGACAATCAAAGGACTACGCAAATACGTCCATCAGGGCGCGACTGACGTCATCCGTTCGCCCCTGGGGCTGACGATGCCCGGCAACGCCATGGACACAACGATAACGGGACAGCGACGGCCACGCTCGCTGCTGAGGGAGAACAACCATGAACCGCCGACTGATCCGCCGATCGCTGCAGATGACCACCGCTGTGGCGCTTATCCTTCCTGCCATGGCGGGAATGGTCCAGGCCCAATCCGCCGATCCCGGCGAGCCCGCGGTGGTTGAGGAGATCGTCGTTACAGCCCAGCGGAGATCCGAGAGTCTGCAACGCGTTCCCGTCAGCGTGACGGCTGTAACCGCAGAAGAGTTGAGCAGCCGCAACATCAATGATCTCGGACAGCTCGCAGTCGCCGCACCGAGCCTTCAGGTCGGCAGCGAAGGCAGCTTCTCTGTGCGCGGTGTGGGGACTCTGGCGTTCGCACAAACCATCGACTCCAGCGTCGCGATCGCCATCGACGACGTCAATCTTGGTCGGCCAAACTTGGGCGGTTCGCTGTTCAACGACGTCGCCCAGGTAGAAGTCCTGAACGGTCCGCAAGGCTTGTTGTTCGGCAAGAACGCTTCGGCCGGCCTGCTGAACATCACCACCACCCGCCCGCGGATTGGCATCTTCGAGAGCCTGAGCGACGTTGAGGCGGGCGTGCGGGACACGCCGGGCTCAGACACCACGGCCAGTTCGATCATCGCGCGTCAGACGCTCAATTTCCCGATCGGCGACCGGTCGGCCCTACGCCTGAACGCCATCCTGTCGAAGCAGGAGCCCGGCACGACGTTCGTCGGCAACGACAACGTGCGCAACGACCTCGATCTTGAACAGTGGGGCCTGCGCGCCAAGTTCCTGTCCGAGCTAAACGACTCCACGACCCTTTACGTAATCGGCGAGTTCAACCGCAGCGAAGGCGTGGCCGGCTTCTTCGACCGCACCTATCGCTCACTCGGCGCCGGCAGCGTGAACGGTCGGCCTCTGGCCGGCGATGGCGTGGTCGCGGCAGAAGACAACTTCACCTTCGGCGGAGACGGCGGATACTGGCGCGACCTGGACACCGGCGGACTGCAGGCGTCGCTCAGCCATGTGACGGCCACCGGTCTTGAGATAAGCAATATCGCTGCGTGGAAATTCTACGATATCGATCAGCAACTCGACACGGACTTCACCAACTCTGACGGCGCCAATGTGAACGCGCAGAACTCAGATTATGACCAGTTCTCCAACGAACTGCGTGTCGCCTTACCGGCCGGAGATCGGCTGAGCGGCCAAGCCGGCCTGTACTATTTCCATTCGCAGATACAGTCCACCAACCAGATCGCGGGCAGCAATTTCGTGCCCAGTTTCGTGCTTCCGACATTCCCGTTCTGCGTCGGAGCGACGCCGGTGGCCGCGCCGCCGCCAGCTTGCAGCTTCCGCAACGACTACTTCCTCGGCAGCGATCACGCCTACGAACAGACGACGGACAGCTATGCGGCGTTTGGTCAGTTCACCTACGAATTGACCGAGGCGTTGCGCGTGATCGGGGGAGCCCGCGTCACCCGCGACGAGATCGACATCGATCTGGTGCAGAACCTTGGACGCTATTTCGTCACCCTCGGCGCGCCTGGCACGTTCGACGAATCCTATGCGAACACGAACTGGAGCTACAAGGCCGGCCTACAGTATCAGATCACGCCGGACGTCATGGGTTACGCCACCTATGGCCGTGGCTACAAGGGACCGGGCTTCAACGACAACGGTGCCAGCCCGCTGGCCCCACTTCTCGTAAGGCCCGAGGTATCATCCAGCATCGAGGCGGGTGTCCGATCGAGCTTCTTCGAACGTCGACTGATCCTGAACGCCTCGGTGTTCCGTACGGAGTTCGATGACTATCAGACCCAATCCTTCGACCCGATCCTATCCAGCTTCATCATCCAGAACGCCGCCTCGGTCATCAGCCAGGGCGCAGAGATCACCGCGATCGCCGCGCTGTTCGACGGCTTCACCCTCAACGCCTCTGTGAGCTTGCTTGACTCGGAGTTCGACGATTTCAACGGTGCCCAGTGCTATCCGGGCCAGGCCACGCCGAGCTGCGCAGTGACCGGATCATTCAACGTCAGCGGCCTGAGCACGCCGAACTCGCCCAAGTTCACTTCGACGCTGTCGGTCAACTGGGAGCCGGTCATTTCGGGCGGGATACAACCCGTTCTGCGCGCCAATTGGTATCATCGCGACAGCATGAACTTCCTGATCAACCAGGCCCCCGGCGCGGAACTCCCATCGACCGACATCTTCGGTGCCAGCATCGGAGCACGGTTTGACAACGGTGTGGAGATCGCTCTCTTCTGCAAGAACTGCACGAACGAGCACAACCCGGTCTTCATGGGGCTCGAACCTGGTGATGCGATCGCCAATATCGCGACCTACCAACAACAGTTCGGACTGGATTCCGTCCGACTGATTGGCCTCAAGCTCACCTACAGCCACTAACGTCCGGAGCAGGGTCATGAAGTCCATGAAGCATTGGCGGGCGTCTGTGGCCCTGCTCGCCCTGTCGGGGTGCGTCCTCCTTTCGAGCCCGGTTCTCGCAATGCCGGCACCGCACCAGCCGGTACTCAGCACCCGCGCCATCCCGGCTATCGACGCGGACGGCCTGCGATTCCGGGATCTGAACCGGAATGGCCAACTCGATCCTTATGAGGACTGGCGCCTGACGGCCGCGGAACGTGCGGACGATCTGGTGAGGCGGATGACATTGGCCGAGAAGGCCGGCCAGATGCTGCACGCGAATGCCGAGGGAAACGCGCCGTTTGGCCAACCCTGGACGGGCTACGGCCAAGACAGCGCAAGGCTAAAGATCGTCGACCGTGGGATCACCAGCCTCAACTCGATGCTGGTCCTGCCCCCTGCCGAACTGGCCGAGGCCTCGAACAGTCTCCAGGCGCTGGCCGAGCAGACACGCCTTGGCGTTCCAATCACCCTCAGTACCGATCCCAGAAACCATTTCCAAGCGACAGTGGGAGCCAGCGTCGCCGCCGGCGGGTTCACGCGATTCCCGGAACCTCTAGGTCTGGCCGCGATCGGCGATGCGGACCTCGTCCGGCACATGGCCGACATCGCCAGGAGAGAATACCGGGCGACCGGATTCAGCGTGGCACTGTCGCCACAGGCGGACCTCGCGACCGAGCCGCGCTGGCCCCGGGTCAACGGCACCTTCGGTGAGGACCCGGAGCGGGTGGGCCCCTTGGTCGCCGCCTACATCGAGGGATTTCAGTCTGGTCGTGAGGGGGTCACTATCGACGGCGTCGCGGCCGTGGTCAAACACTGGGTCGGCTACGGCGCGGCCCGCGACGGCTGGGACAGCCACAACTATTATGGACGGTTCGCCGATCTCTCGAGCGAACGCCTCCCGCTGCACCTGAGACCGTTCGAGGCGGCGTTTGCCGTCCGTCCGGCAGGAGTAATGCCGGCCTATTCGATTTTCGCGGGCCTGACGGTGGACGGTCACCCCGTTGAACCGACCGGGGCGGCTTACAGCCGGGTTCTGATCCACGACTTGCTTCGTGAGCACTATGGATACGACGGGCTGGTACTGGCCGACTGGGCCGTCACCGAGGACTGTGGCGATATCTGCCGCAATGGCTTTCCAGCCGGTGAGCGTCCGAGCTTTCAGGGCGTATCGACGGCCTGGGGGGTCGAAGATCTGACACGAGCGCAGCGGTTCGCGCGAGCCGTCGGGGCCGGTGTCGACCAATTCGGCGGTGCCGAGGATCCGCAGCCTATTCTGGACGCCGTTGCCGCAGGCGACATCAGAATGGAGCAAATGGACGCGGCCGTGCGTCGTGTCCTGATCCGGACTTTTTCGCTGGGGCTGTTCGAGAACCCGTTCGTCGACCCTGCGGTGGCGACCGCCGCCGTGGGCCGGGATGAGGATGCTCGGGAAGCCCGGGCCGTTCAGGCCAGGGCCATGGTGTTGCTTGAGAACGGACGGGGCCTGCTTCCTCTCCACCCCACCCGGACGCCCCGGTTGTTCCTGCGGGGCGTCGATCCGGCGGCGGCGCGAGCGGCCGGCTTCACCGTCGTCGACACGCCGACGACAGCGGATGCAGCCATCGTGCGCATGTCCGCGCCTTCCGAACTGCTGCATCCAAATTATATGTTCGGCCTGATGCAACGCGAAGGCAGCCTCGCTTACCGGGCGGATGACCCGGACCTGGCAGCGGTGGAGCTGCTCGCACGCACCCTGCCAGTCGTGGTCGACGTCTATCTGGACCGCGCCGCCGTACTGACGCCGTTGAAAGCGTCGGCGGCTGCGCTGATTGCCGATTTCGGTGCCTCGGACCCGGCCCTCTTCGACGTACTGACGGGTGCGACCGCGCCTGTGGGCCGGCTGCCGATCGAGCTGCCGTCATCAATGGACGCCGTTCGAGCACAACGCTCGGATACCCCGGCCGACAGCGCATCGCCGCTCTACGCCCTCGGCTTTGGGCGATCTTACTGAGGGTCGCCAAGCCCGGCGGCTTGGGTGAGCCGCTCGCCGCTACAATCCCAGGCGCACCGGACGGCAGGCCTCTTACCAAGCACCCGGCAGTGTCCGACGTCTTGTTATTCCTTTGCGTTTCTTCGGCGTCGTCGTCGAAAGAACCCAGATCCAGTCGGCAGCCGTGACTCACTCGCCGGCCGTTGCGGCGCCCAGGATGGCGGTGCCAGCAGCGTCGCCGTCGTCCCGACAAAAAAGAGGCCGCGTCTTGGACGCGGCCTCAGGTCCGGAGGTGAGATCGCTGTAGTTTCTAGTGAGCGGACAGAGCCTTGATTTCGGCCTCGATGGCCGCGATTTTTTCTGGAGTCACTTCGCCTTGTGACATTGGCATCGCCTCCTCCAGGGTCATGTAATCGAACTGTGGCAAAGCCGGATGGGTGGTAATCCCGGTCAGATACTTCTCCAGAATGGCCGCCGTTGCGGGATCGGCAACCAGCTCCTTGATCGGGCTGGCGGTGGTCGGATGCGCCGCGGCCTGCGCATTTGCAGTCGCTGGTGCAGAGGTCGGATGCGGCGTGGTGGTCGGATGCGGCGCGACCTGCGCGATCGCCGACGTCGGCGAGCCTGCCGCTGCGAACCCGACAATGCCGGAAAGCGCGAACGCCGAGAGAGCCAAACTTAGAAAAGAATTTTTGACCATCTGTATATCTTTCATGAGATTAGGTTGGCGGATAATAAATGGTAGTCCGCAGATTAGACAATCGATTGATCGGATGAACACCAATCCATCGATTTTATCTTCGAGTAACACGCGACTGCCGCTGGTCAGGGCCCCTGGAGTTGCATGCTATGGCTCTCGGTTGCCGGGCCATATGTGATTGTGCATCATGGCGGACATGAAGACCTTGGCTCCAGCCGTCACGCGACCGACCAATCCCCTAGTCGGTCTGGTCGGCTATCAGCTTCGACGCAGTTCCGTGATGATGGCATCGGACCTGGCAGAGCGGTTGGATCCCCTGACGCTCACAGTCATCAGTCTGTCTGTGCTGTTGATGATCGAGGCCAATCCAGGCGTCACACAGAGCGATATCGGCCGCGAGCTTGGCATCCGGCGCGCCAACATGGCCCCATTGACCGCTCAGCTTACGGAACGCGGTCTCGTTGACCGGCATCGCGCGGACGGGCGATCGCATGGTCTGCATCTCACGTCCAAGGGGGCCGAACTGGCCCGCGCCGCGTGGGTCGCGTGCGCTGCGAACGAGGAGCGGTTGGCCGCGGCTCTGTCTGAGGCCGAACAGCAGACACTGATCGGCTTGCTGGAAAAACTGCGTCGACTGCCGCCTCCGCCAGCTGCGTCCTGATGGGCTCGATCCAAACGTCCGGGTCGCTTCCATTCAGGTGACCTTGAAGACCCTGATGCGCACGGCGGGTTCGGGGCGTTCCGGCACCGGCCCCAAGGTTCCCACGAACACGGCCTGGTTCAGCCAGACGTGCGGCCCGTTGGGGGCCTCGAACCACGGAGCGGAGCGGGCATAGAATTCCCCCCCAGAAGCCATGCCCACGACGCCCTTGTTGTAGACGTGGATGAGAGCGCCGTCGTCGGTCTGCATCATGTAGTCGGCCTCGATCACCGTGAAGCGGTCAGGCCGAATGAGTTGCCAGTCCATCCCGCCCGGCAGAACCTTCCCCTTGATGTCGGGACCGGCAAACTCGCCGCCGATGATCGGGATGCGATTACGTCGACCAAAAGGCGTTTCACCAACCGGTGTCGATGCCTCGAGCAACACGATCGCCTCATAGACAAATTCTATCCCGGGGACCGGATTGCCGGTCGGCGGTGCCGACTGTGAAGCATCGGCACCGCGGGTCGAGACGAGCGTTGAGGCAACGGCCAGGCCGCCCGTCGCAAGCAGTTGACGCCGCTGCCTGTTTTTCGGGTCTGTATGTTTCGAGGCTCGAGTCACCGGGGTATCCTGTACGATCGGATGATAGAAGCAGCAGGCGTCACGGTCAGAAGCTTCGTGCAAGTCGCAACCCGTACTGGCGCGGCGCGCCATAGAACTGGCTGTCCCCCGACTTTCCGGACACATAGACCTCGTCACTCACGTTGGTGACAAAGGCGACAGCACGCCAGGCCTGATGTTCATAAGTCAGCTGGGCGTTCCAGATCTGGCGCGCCTCCAGAAAATCGAAGAGCGGATTTTCGAATACACTGACGGTTTGCTCGCCGATGTAGGCGGTATCCAGGCGCGGTGTCAGCCGATCCCCGTTGGCCAGGGCGAAGTCGTACTCGAGGCCTGCGCTGACGGTGAACTCGGGCGAATAGGGATTGCGACGACCCGACACGCTCGTCCGGAATGGGTCGTAGTTGAAACAGACCGGGGGATTTGACGGGGTGCCAGCGGGGCACTGAACTCCAAGTCCCTGGCCCGATCCCCCCGGAAGAGCGCGTGTGTCGATCAGCGTCAGTCCCCCCAGT
>NZ_JBIIAY010000039.1:0-25026 GCF_044239655.1 Brevundimonas sp. | reverse complement strand
GGGGCCGGGGCCAAGAACTGGCTGAACCTGGGCTTCATGCGCATCCAGCCCGCCGAGTTCTTCAAACTGGGTCTCGTCCTGGCCTTGGCGCGCTGGTACCACGACCATACCGCCCAGGAGGCGCGCTGGTCCTGGAAGCTGATCTTCCCGGCCGCCATGGTCGGCGTTCCCTTTCTGCTGATCGCCAAACAGCCGGACCTGGGCTCGGCCATGATCATCGGCCTGACGGGGGCGGCGATCATGTTTGTGGCGGGGCTCAGCTGGAAGATCATCGCGGCGGGCGGCATCGCGGGCATCGTCACTATCCCGCCCTTCGTCATGTTCGGGATGCACGAGTACCAGCGCAATCGGGTCCTGACCTTCCTGAGCCCCGAATCCGATCCGACCGGCACGGGCTACAACATCATCCAGTCCAAAATCGCGCTGGGATCCGGCGGTCTGCTGGGGCGCGGATATGGCCTCGGCAGTCAGAGCCAGCTGGAGTTCCTGCCCGAACGCCAGACCGACTTCATCTTCTCCACCCTGGCCGAGGAGTTCGGCTTTGTCGGGTCGTTTGCGGTTCTGGCCTGTTACGTCGGCATCATCCTGATCGCCCTGCGCATCGCCTCCCTGGCGCACAGCCATTTCGGCCGGGTCGGGTCGGCGGGGATGATCGCCTTCTTTGCCCTGTTCGTCCTGATCAACGGCGCGATGGTGATGGGGCTGGCACCGGTCGTGGGCGTGCCCATGCCGCTGTTGTCCTATGGCGGCTCGTCCATGATGACCGTGATGATCGGCTTTGCCTTCATCCTGTCGACCCGGGTCCACCGCTATGCCGAACTGCCCAAGGGATATGGGGCTTTCTGACGGTCGTAAGCTTTCCCTCCCCCTCGGGGGAGGGCAGATCGCGAAGCGATCGGGTGGGGGCGGCAGGGTGATACGGCGCTGTCGTGCCTTGCCCTTCCCACCCGGTCTTCGCTGCGCTTCGACCACCCTCCCCCCGAGGGGGAGGGAAAGGTTCGTGATTACAGTGCTGCCGCCCAGTCCGTCGCCCGCACCAGGCTGTCCACGATGCCCGGCTCGCTGGACGCGTGGCCTGCATCCGGCACGATATCCAGCTTCGCTTCAGGCCAGGCCTGGCTCAGGGCCCAGGCGCTGGCGATGGGGGTGACCACGTCGAACCGGCCTTGCGCGATCCAGCAGGGGATGTGGCGGATGCGGCCGATGTTCTTGAGCAGCCAGCCTTCCTCCGGGAAGAAGCCGCCGTTGGTGAAATACCAGTTCTCGATCCGGGCGAAGGCCAGGGCGAAGTCGGGTTCGGCGAACTTGTCGGGCCGAGCCGAAGGGCCCTCGACGCTGACGGTCTCGCCCTCCCAGCTGGACCAGGCGACGGCGCAGGCCTCGCGCTCGTCCTTGTCGGGGCCGATCAGCCGCCGATAGTAGGCGCCCATCAGGTCGTGGCGTTCATCCTCGGGGATCGGGGCGACGAACCGTTCCCAGGCGTCGGGGAAGATCATCGAGGCACCGTCCTGATAGAACCAGTGCAGCTCCTTCTGGGTCAGCAGGAAGATGCCGCGCAGCAGCAGGGCCTCGACCCGCTCCGGGTGAGTGATCGCATAGGCCATGGACAGGGTTGACCCCCACGAGCCGCCGAATACCGCCCATTTCTCGATGCCGCAGCGTTCACGCAGGGCCTCGATGTCCTCGATCAGGGTCCAGGTGGTGTTGTCCTCCAGCGAGGCGTTGGGCCGCGACTTGCCGCAGCCGCGCTGGTCGAACAGGACGATGCGGTATTTGGCCGGGTCGAAATAGCGCCGCATCCCCGGATTGACCGCCCCGCCGGGACCGCCGTGCAGGACGACCACAGGCCGCCCCTGGGGGTTGCCGCATTCCTCGTAATAGATCTCGTGCTCGGTCCCGGTCTGCATCCAGCCGGAGGCGAAGGGCTCGATCTCGGGATAGAGCTCGCGGCGCGGCGCGTCGGGCGTAGGAAAGGCCATGGGCGGAGCGTCTCGACGATGGATCAGGCGCGGGAGGGAGGATTCCGCAATGCGGCAAAGGCGAGCAAAAGCCAAGCCGCAATCATCAGAACCCCGCCGACGGGGGCGACGGCGCCGAACGACGGCTCCCGCCCGGTCAGGATCATCGCCACGCAGAAGACCAGCCCGCCCACGACCGCCAGCCAGCCGGCGATGTCGCTCAGGCGGCTGCGCAGGGGCCAGACGGCACAGGCCAGGGCCAGCAGGGCGTGGACGATCTGATAATGGGCGCCGGTGGTCAGCAGGGTCTTGATCGCCGGTCCGGCCCCATGGGCACCGAACGCTCCGACCATGACGGCCATGGCCCCGTTCAGGGCGGCAAAGACGGCGAGGGTGCGGTTCAGGGTCATGCGTCGTCCTAACGCGCCAAGGGGCACCTGTCTTGAGTGCTGAGCGAGCGATCATCAAAGCATCGACCGTTTCAACCGTTTCAACCGCTTCAACCGTTTGCGGGCGCGGGCATGACCTTCACGGACCGCACCGTGGACCCGGCAGCCTACACCCGTGGGCGGCTGTGCAAGTTCAAGGGCTGAATCGGGGCGCAAACCCTTGTGGGGCCGTGATTCCGTATGTGCGAAAATAAATTCGGACGCGCATCCGATGGCCCGGTTGCGAGCGATCCTGCTATCGGGACGCATGAAGTCTTCATGGCGCATGGCGCTGCAATACATCCTGGTGTTCGGGGCCAATGGGGTCAGCCTGCCCTTCATCGGGCTGTGGCTCAGGGCGCGGGGGCTGGACGGGGCCGAGATCGGCGTCCTGCTGGCCGCGCCGATGCTGGGGCGGATCGTGACCGGCCCGGCCATCGCCCTGTGGGCCGACGGGTTCGCGCACAGGCGGACGGCGATCACATTTCTGGCGGTGCTGGGCACGGCCGCCTATGCCGCCATGCCGATCGTCGATGGGTTCGGGTGGTGGGCACCGCTGTGGTTCGTCGCCGCGACCTGCGCCGGGGCCCTGATGCCGCTCAGCGACGTGCTGACGATGCGGCTGGCGGTGCGGGAGGGATTTGCCTTCTCTGTGCCCCGCGGGTTCGGGTCGGCGGCCTTCGTCGCGGCCAATGTTCTCGTAGGGGCGCTGCTGGTCACCGGGTCGGTCGATCTGGTCATGGTCTGGCTGATCGCGGCCGGGGTGTTGCTGGTCGTCTGGGCGCGGTTCGGCCTGCCCGCCGAGCCGGTGCTGGAGGGCGGGCCTGCGGCGGGGCTGGAGCGGTTCCGGGGCCTGCATAGGTTGCTGGCCGATCCGGTCTTCATGGCCGCCATCGTCGCCGTCGGCTGCGTCCAGGCCAGCCACGCCTTCTATTACGGATTTTCCGCCATCCTGTGGAAGGCGGCGGGGGTGCCCGAGAGCCTGACCGGCCTGCTGTGGGGGGCATCCGTCGTGGTCGAGATCGCCTTCATGTGGTGGATCGACCCGTGGCGGCGGCGGGTCGGGATCGGGCCGCTGCTGATGCTAGGCCTGGGTGCGGCCGGGGGCGTGGTGCGCTGGGGTCTGTTCGCGCTTGAGCCGCCGCTGTGGAGCCTGTGGCCCCTGCAGGTGCTGCACACCTTCACCTTCGCCGCGACCTTCCTGGCCGGGGTGCAACTGGTCGAGCGGCTGAGCCCGCCCGACAGCCACACGGCGGCCCAGACCCTGAGTTCGATGCTGTCGGCCGGGGTGCTGATCGGCCTGGCGACCCTGGCCAGCGGGCCGTTGTTCGACCGGTTCGGGGCAGGGGGATACTGGGCCATGGCGGCTTTGGCGGGGGTCGGCGGGGTGGTGGCGCTGGGGTTGGGGCGGTCGGGGCGGGTCCGAGCCTGACCTTCAGAGGATCGCCAGCAACAACAGAACCAGAAGCAGGATCGCAAGCGCCCGGGCGGTCGCCCAGAGCGCAATGACCGCCGCGCGCGCATAGGACGTCGAGAGCTTGTTGCGAAACCAGAGCGTCTGAACGACCAGGAACCAGGTCGCCCCCACTATCATCACCGCGAGCCCCAAGAGGTTGGCCATGTCCGCGCGTCGCAGAATGATCCCGCCGATGGACACCACCATCACGCAGGGCGCCGCCAGATAGCATTGGGCGTAGAACGGCACCCGCAGGGTCTCCCGGCTCAGCCTCTTGCCCTGTCGATGGACGAGGCTGGCGGCCGCGATCAGGGGGATCAGGCTGAATATCAGGGACCGGAACAGGATCAGGTTCTGCTGAGACGCGGCCAGCGTCTTCATGGCGGTCGAGGTCGCCTCGAGATCCGCCACATGAGCCTCGATCCCGATCAGATTCCACAGGACGATCGTCGCCAGAAGCACCAGCGGTGGGCTGAGTGCGTCGTCATAACGCTTCTCGTCGGTGTCGGACTGTTCGCGGTCCGAATAGTCCATCGTGGCCAGCGGGCGGCGGAGGATGCGCCACATCGTCAAGGGATAGAAGATCAGCCAGCTGGTGGCCTCGAAGACGAACTCCTCGAAACTCCTCAGGATCTTGAGAAAGTCCATCGGGACTCCTTGGACGACCGACCCCGACACCGTGACGGGCATCGGCCGACTGTCAAGTCAACCGGGGAGCGAAAGAGACCTCAAGAAAAAGGGCCGACCCCCTTTCGGAAGCCGGCCCAAGGTTCAGGCTCGTAGCGATGATCAGGCGGCTTCGCCGAACTGGTTCATCGTGTTGTGGGCGCCGCCGGCCTTCAGGGCCGCCTCGCCGGCGAAATACTCCTTGTGGTCGTCGCCGATGTCGGAGCCGGACATGTTCTGGTGCTTCACGCAGGCGATGCCCTGGCGGATCTCTTCGCGCTGGACCGCCTTGACGTAGCCCAGCATGCCCTGGCTGCCGAAGTATTCGCGGGCGAGGTTGTCGGTGGACAGGGCGGCGGTGTGATAGGTCGGCAGGGTGATCAGGTGGTGGAAGATGCCCGCCCGCTTCGCGCCGTCCGACTGGAAGGTGCGGATGCGTTCGTCGGCTTCGGCCCCCAGCGGCGTCGCGTCATAATCGACGCTCATCAGGCGGGCGCGGTCATAGGCCGAGACATCCTTGCCCTCGGCCGACCAGGCGTCGAACACCTGCTGGCGGAAGTTCAGGGTCCAGTTGAACGACGGCGAGTTGTTGTAGACCAGCTTGGCGTCGGGGATGACGGCGCGGATGCGGTCCATCATGCCGGCGATCTGCTCGACGTGGGGCTTTTCGGTCTCGATCCACAACAGGTCGGCACCGTTCTGCAAGCTGGTGATGCTGTCCAGGACGCAGCGGTCCTCGCCGGTGCCGGCACGGAACTGGAACAGGTTGGAGGGCAGACGTTTGGGCCGCAGCAGCTTGCCGTCGCGGTTGATGATGACGTCGCCGTTCGACAGCTGGTCCGCCGAGATCTCCTCGCAGTCCAGGAAGCTGTTGTACTGGTCGCCCAGGTCGCCGGGTTCGTTCGAGACGGCGATCTGCTTGGTCAGGCCGGCGCCCAGGCTGTCGGTGCGGGTGACGATGATCCCGTCCTCGACCCCCAGCTCCAGGAAGGCGTAGCGGCAGGCCCGGACCTTGGCCAGGAAGTCCTCGTGCGGGACCGTGACCTTGCCGTCCTGGTGGCCGCACTGTTTCTCGTCGGAGACCTGGTTCTCGATCTGGAGGGCGCAGGCCCCGGCCTCGATCATCTTGCGGGCCAGCAGATAGGTGGCCTCGGCATTGCCGAAGCCGGCGTCGATGTCGGCGATGATCGGGACGACGTGGGTCTGGTGCCCGTCGATCGCCTGCTGGGCCTTGGCGGCGGCGACGTCGTCACCGGCGGCGCGGGCGGCATCCAGGTCGCGGAACAACATGCCCAGCTCACGCGCGTCGGCCTGGCGCAGGAAGGTGTAGAGTTCCTCGATCAGGGTCGGAACCGAGGTCTTCTCGTGCATCGACTGATCGGGCAGGGGGCCGAAGTCGCTGCGCAGGGCGGCAATCATCCAGCCGGACAGGTACAGGTAACGGCCCTTGGTCGTGCCGAAATGCTTCTTGATCGAGATCATCTTCTGCTGGCCGATGAAGCCGTGCCAGCAGCCCAGGGACTGGGTGTACTGCGACGGGTCGGCGTCATAGGCGGCCATGTCGGCGCGCATGATGCCGGCGGTGTAGCGGGCGATGTCGAGGCCGGTCTGGAACCGGTTCTGGAGACGCATGCGCGCCACGGCCTCGGCCGAGATGCCCGACCAGGGGCCGGCCTTGGACTCGATCAGGGCGCCGACCTGGCGGATGTGATCCTGGTATGACATCGAAATTTCCTGCGTCTGGATGCGGGTGTTGAACGCCGGATAGGCCCCGATGCTGCGCCTGCGAAGCGGCTGCGAGGTCGAGTTGTCGAACTTTACAGAAATCTGGTGTAATGTTGTAAGGACGGCGATGACGCCGTCCGGAGACGCCTTGCGATGATGACGCCCCGCCGCCTGTTCGTGGGACCATCCTTACGCCGGATCCGGCGTGACCTGGGCCTGACCCAGGCCGACATGGCGGCCGATCTGGAGGTGTCGGCGTCGTACATCGCATTGCTGGAACGCAACCACCGGCCGCTGACGGCGGACGTGCTGCTGCGGCTGGCCCAGACCTACAAGATCGACATGGCCGCTCTGGCGCGGTCGGACGGGTCGGAGATCACGGCCCGGCTGCACGGGGTGCTGAAGGATCCGATGTTCGCCGACATTGACCTGCCGCCGCTGGAGAACGCGGACCTGGCAACCAATTTCCCGGGCGTCACCGAGGCCCTGCTGCGGCTCTACACCGCCTATCAGGAGGAGCATCTGGCTCTGGCCGATCGTGGGGTCGAGGCGCTGGATGGGGATGAGGGCGCACCCGATCCGGTGGGGGAGGCGCGCAGGTTCCTGGCCGCGCGGAGGAACAGTTTCCCGACGCTGGACGACGCGGCCGAACGGCTGAGCCAGACCAAGACGGACGAGGGCGGGCTGGCGAAACATCTGCTGGTCAGGCACGGGCTGACGGTGCGCAGGCTGCCGACGGATGTCATGGTCGGGTCGGTGCGGCGGCTCGACCTGCACCGGAAGCAGCTTCTGCTCGACGACGCGCTGGATGCCGCGAGCCGGACTTTCCAGATGGCCCAGCAGGTCGCGCATCTGGAGATGGCCGACGTCATCGAGGCCGTGGTGGCCTCCGCGACCTTCGCGACCGAGAGCGGCGAGCGGCTGACGCGGCGGGCCCTGGCCAGCTATGCGGCGGCGGCGATCGTCATGCCTTACGGTGCCTTCGCGCGAGCGGCGGAAAGCAAACGCTATGACATCGAGGCCCTGGCGCGACAGTTCGGGACCAGTTTCGAACAGACGGCCCACCGGCTGACGACGCTGCAGAAGGCGGGCTCCGAGCGGGTGCCCTTCTTCTTCATCCGGGTCGATCCGGCGGGCAATGTGTCCAAGCGGCTGGACGGGGCGGGGTTTCCGTTCGCACGGCATGGGGGCGGGTGCCCGCTGTGGTCGGTGCATCACGCGTTTCGGACACCGCGCGAGATCGTCACCCAGTGGCTGGAACTGCCCGACGGCCAGCGGTTCTTCTCCATCGCCCGAACGGTGACGGCGGGCGGCGGCGGTTTCGCTGCGCCCCGGGTCGAGCGGGCCATCGCGCTCGGCTGCGCGGCAGAGCATGCCGGTCGGCTGGTCTATGCGGACGCGACACCGCCGGTCCCGACCCCCATCGGCGTCACCTGCCGCCTGTGCCACAGAACCGAATGCACGGCCCGTTCGGCCCCGCCGATCGGGCGCCAGATCCTGGCCGACGACATCCGCCGGACCTCGGCCCCCTTCGGGTTCACCGATACCTGAATTCACGTTGACACCGGTTCCTGCGTGCAGGATTCATCCCCGCGATGACCCAGTCCCTTCGCCTGCATCCCGACCGCCTGTTCCCTGTCGATCCCGACACGCGCGGTGTGGCGAGAAGGCTGTATGGGCAGATCAGGGACCTGCCGATCATCAGCCCGCACGGCCATACGGACCCGTCGTGGTTTGCGCTGAACGAGAATTTCGCCGATCCGGCCGAGCTGCTGATCACGCCCGATCACTATGTCTTCCGCATGCTGCATTCCCAGGGGATGGCGATGGAGGACCTGGGCGTTCCGCGGGCCGACGGCGGTCCGGTCGAGACCGATCCAAGGGCGATCTGGCGGCGGTTCGCCGAGAACTATCACCTGTTCCGGGGCACCCCTTCCCGCATGTGGCACGACTGGGTCTATGCCGAGGCGTTCGGGATTGACGTGCGGCTGTCGGCCGAGACGGCGGACCACTATTACGACGTCATCGACGCGGCCCTGAAGACCGAGGCGTTCCGGCCTCGCGCCCTGTTCGAGCGATTCAACATCGAGGTGATCACGACGACCGAGTCGCCGATCGATACCCTCGACCATCACAAGGCGATTGCGGCCTCGGGCTGGAAGGGGCGGGTGCTGACGGCCTATCGGCCGGATCCTGTGGTCGATCCCGACTATGAGGGTTTCCGCGACAATCTGAAGGTACTGGCCGACCAGACCGGCTTCGACACCCTGACATGGGACGGATACCTGGACGCGCACCGGGCGCGCCGGGCCTTCTATGCGTCCATGGGGGCGACCTCCACGGACCACGGCCATCCGACCGCCTTCACCGCCGATCTGTCGAGGGCGGACGTTGAGGCCCTGTTCGCCCGTGTCTCGACCGGCCCCGCGACGCCTGCCGACGCCGAACTGTTCCGGGGCCAGATGCTGACCGAGATGGCGGCGATGTCGGTCGAGGACGGGCTGGTGATGCAGCTGCATCCGGGATCGTTCCGCAACCATTCGGCGACGGTGTTCAACCGCTTCGGCCGCGACAAGGGCTGCGATATCCCCACACGGACGGATTACGTCCGGGCGCTCAAACCCCTGCTGGACCGGTTCGGGTCCGATACCCGCCTCACCCTGATCCTGTTCACGCTGGACGAGACCTCCTACAGCCGCGAACTGGCTCCGTTGGCGGGCCACTATCCGGCGCTGAAACTGGGGCCCAGCTGGTGGTTCCACGACAGTCCCGAGGGGATGCGCCGGTTCCGTGAACAGACGACCGAGACGGCGGGCTTCTACAACACCGTCGGCTTCAACGACGACACCCGTGCCTTCCTGTCGATCCCGGCGCGTCACGACGTGGCCCGGCGTATGGACTGCGGCTTCCTGGCAAAGCTGGTGGTCGAACACCGGATGGAGGAGGACGAGGCCCACGAGCTGGCCCACGCCCTGACCTATGGTCTGGTCAAGGCGGCCTACAGGCTGTGAGCCGGCTCGACGATGCGGCCCTGGCAGGTCTGCCCGCCGAGGTCGCCCGGCCCGGATACGACCGGGCGGCTGTGAAGACCGGGGTGGTCCACCTGGGTATCGGGGCCTTCCACCGGGCGCATCAGGCGGTGGTGTTCGACGATGCCCTGGCCAGCGGCGACCTGCGCTGGGGCGTGCTGGGCGTGTCGCTGAGGTCGCCGTCGGTGGCCGAACAGCTGAACCCCCAGGACGGGCTCTATACGCTGGTGGTGCGCGACGGGGCCGAGGAGCGGCTGAGGATCATCGGGGCCGGACGTGGCGTCATGGTCGGGCCGCAGGACCCGGCCGCGCTGGTCGCCGCCATGGCCGATGCCGACGTCCACATCGTCACCCTGACGGTGACCGAGAAGGGCTATCGCCTTGATCCGGCGACGGGCGACCTGATGCTGGGCGACCCCGAGGTCGCCGCCGACCTGGCCGACATCGCCTCCCCCCGGACCGCGCCCGGCTTTATCGTCGCAGCCCTGAAGGCGAGGAAGGCTGCGGGGCTGAAGCCCTTCACGGTCATTAGTTGCGACAACCTTCCGCATAACGGAGCCCGCATCCGCGCCGGGGTGCTGGAGATGGCGCGGCGCATCGACCCGGAACTGGCCCAGTGGATCGCGGCCGAGGGGGCCTTCCCCCAGACCATGATCGACCGGATCGTGCCCGCGACGACGCCTGACGACATCGACCGGCTGGAAGCCCGCCTCGGCGTCCGCGACGAAGGCATGGTCAAGGCCGAGCCCTTTACCCAGTGGGTGATCCAGAACAGGTTCGCCGGCGAGCGGCCGGACTTCGCCGCGTTCGGCGTGCAACTGACCGAGGCCGTCGAGCCGTGGGAGGACGCCAAGCTGCGCCTGCTGAACGGGGCCCATTCGGCGGTGGCCTATCTGGGGGCCCTGTCCGGTCACGCCCATGTGCATGAGGCCGTGGCCAATCCCGCCCTGCGCGCCGTGGTGATGCGGCTGTGGGACGAGGCTCAGACGACGGTGAGCCCACCGCCGGGCCTCGACATCGCCGCCTATCGCACGGCCCTGATGGCCCGGTTCGACAACGCCGCCCTGATGCACCGCACCTACCAGATCGCCATGGACGGCTCGCAGAAACTGCCCCAGCGCCTGCTGCACACGATCGAGGCCCGGCTGGCGGCGGGACAGCCCATCGACGCCCTGGCCCTGGGCGTCGCCGCCTGGATGCGCTGGCAGGAAGGGGTGGACGAGGCGGGCAAGGCCTATGTCGTGCAGGACCCACTGGCGGCTGAGACGGCGCGATTGCTGGCCGGGGCGGATACGGATGAGGCGAAGGTAGATGCGCTACTGAGCCTGTCGGCCGTGTTCTCGCCTGCGCTTGTGGCCGATCCGAGGATCAGGTCCGCCTTGTCCACGGCCTATGCCGGTTTGCGGCGGGACGGAGCCCTGAGCACCGCGGCAAGGTTCCTGACCGGCTAAAGGATCAAGGCCCGCCGCAACGCAGGGACCGCCAGGACCAGATCCCGCGTCACCAGAGCCGCGAAGAAGTCGGCGCCGACCGGGCCCAGGTGGGTGTAGTCGAAGGCCAGCCTGGCCTGGCCCATCGGCTCGACAGCCGCATTGTTCTGGGCCGTCGGCGCGACCGCCGGGGCGTTCGGGGCCACGGGAGCAGGCGCGACGGGGGCGTTGCCGGCGGCGGGGATTGTCGTCCCTGTCAGCAGAGCGGCACCGACCTCGGGCAGCGGCGCGGCCTGGGCGAAGCGGGCCGACATTGCGGGCCCAAGGGCCTGAACAGCGGCGGCGCTGGAGGCGTTCAGATCGACCAGCGGTGTGTTGGTTTCCGCGGCGACCCGGCGGATAGCCTCGGCCCAGGGATCGAGATCGTTCTGGAGCTGTCCGTCCACGAACTGTCGGCGGGTCAGCGGCGTCAGCAGGACCGGGATAGCACCGCGCGCGCGAGTCTCCTCGACATAGCGTTTCAGATTGGCGGGAAACTCGGTGGCGAGGTCGGTGGAACGGCCCGGCTTGCCCGGCTGATCGTTGTGCCCGAACTGGATCAGCACATAGGTGGCGACATAGTTGGGCGTGGACATCTCGCCCAGCGCGATGTCCCACGAGCCCTCGGTCCGGTAGTTGCCGCTGCTACGTCCGCCTCGCGCCAGATTGGTGCAGGTCAGGAACGAGGTGACGTGCTGGGCGCAGAAGCTGGGGCCCCAGCCGCCGGCGACGGCGGTCGTGGAATCGCCGACGAGGATGATCTTGGACGCCCGGATGGGCTGGGCCGGCGGGACGGTGTCGGCGGGCGTGGGGGTCGGGGCGGTCGTCTGGGCGAGGGCCGGGGAGGCCATGAGGGCGACACTGGCGGCCGCGATCAACAGGGTCAGGCGCATCGTCAATCGGTCCTTGAAAGAAAAAACGGCGCCGGCCGAAGCCGACGCCGTGTCGAGGTTCAGGAGAGTTTGGTGACGGTCAGAAGCTCATACGGGCGCCGACGAAGACCTGGCGGCCGGTCGAGCCGTAGTTGGTGGTCACGCGGTCGTCGGCGTAGCCCCAGCGGTTGGTCGTCTGGTTGGTCAGGTTCAGCGCTTCCAGGTTGACCGTGATGTTGTCGGTCAGCTTGTAGGACATGGACATGTCGACGTTCAGCGTGGCTTCCGAACCGAGGAAGTCGTTGACCAGCGGCGAGTCCGAGAAGCCCGGATCGGTGGTGCCCGAGGCGATCGGATACTGGGTCACATAGTCCGCCCGATAGGAGGTCGAGACGCGGGCCGAGAACTTCGGCACTTCATAGAAGATGGTGAAGTTGAACGCGTCGGGCGAGGCACCCGTGAACGGTCCGACGCCCGTGACCAGCGGCTGCGGCGTCAGGATGTAGGTCAGCTCGGATTCCAGGTGGGTGTAGTTGGCCTGGATGCCCAGGTTCTCGAAATACCAGGGCAGGAAGGTCAGGTTCTGCTGATAGTTGACCTCGACGCCGCGGATATAGCCGCCCGGCGCGTCCCGGAACTGGCGGATAGCGAAGCTATTGTTGTTGTTGATATAGTTGACCTGGTTCTGGGCGCTGGCACGTGTCGCCGCCGTCTGGGTTGTGTCGTTGACGATAGCCTCGAACTCGGCGCGCAATTCAGCGATGGCGGTCGAGTCCAGGATCGAGGACAGGGTGCCGTCACCCACCAGGGTCTGCGGGAAGCTTTCGATCTTCTTGTCGAAGATGGCGACCGAGAACAGGGCGTCCGGCTGGAAATACCATTCGAACGACAGATCGTAGTTGGTCGCGGTGAACGGGTTCAGCTTGGGATTGCCGATGGTGATCGAACCGCCGGTGGTGACGCCCAGGCCGTTGGGAACGCTGAAGGCCGTGACGCTGGGGGCCAGGTTGCCGAGCAGGGGGCGGGCCATGACCTTGGCCACCCCGGCCCGGATGATCATCGTGTCCGTCAGCTCATAGGCCAGGTTCATCGACGGCAGGGTGTTCTCGTAGTTGTTCGTCGCGTTGATCGCCCGGCCGCGGTTGGTGAAGCCGTTCGAGTCCACGTCGGTGATCGCATGACGCACACCGAAGTTGCCTCGCAAGTCGCGTCCGAAGACCGGCACGTTGAAGTCGACCTGACCGAAGAAGGAGTTGTCGGTTTCCTGGATGGCGAAGGTCTGGGCGAAGTTGAACTTGGGCGACACGCGCCAGTCGTTCCACTTGTTGACGCAGTTGCACTCGAAATCGAACAGCGCGCGGAAGGCGTCCAGGTCGGGCGCGTAGAAGCTGGTCGGAGTGCCGGCCGGCAGGTCCAGGCCTTGGCCGAAGGTATGGACGCCGCCGACCTGCTGAATGGTGGCTCCGGCCTCGATCAGGCTGGGGTTCAGGGTCTCGCGGGCCGATTCACGCTGGGAGGCCGTGGTGTAGAAGCTGTAGCGACGCTGAGAGGCGCCGACCTTCAGCGTGATGTGCTCGTTGGCGTCCCAGGCCAGGTCGAAGGCGCCGCCTTCATAGTGGTTGTCCACGGTCCGCTCGAAATAGCGGATGGCCGAGAAGCCCTTGACCACGTCCCACTTGGTCGGATCGGCGACGTCGAAGCCGAAATTCATCGACGGCATGTCGCCGCCGCCACGCGCGTCATAGACGAAATAGCCGTCACCGGCCGCGCCCGTGCCCGAGTTCAGGCGGGTGAACTCGACCAGCGAGCCCTGCGACTTGTTGATCGACCGGCTCTCGCCGTAGATCGCGTGCAGGCGCAGGGTATCGGAAAACTCGTGGGCGACGTCGATCGTGCCCTGCTGGAAATAGGTGGTGTAGCGCGCCTCGTCTGCGGCCGAACGCATGTCGACGTTGGACAGCACCAGATAGTCCGCGTTCTGGCCATTCGGGCTAAGCGCCGCGTCCAGCAGCCGGATCGACGGCCGCCCGATCAGCGCGTTGCGCAGCGCCAGACCCGTCGGGTCGGCGATGTAACCCCTTGAAGTTGGGCTATTATAGTAGTCGTAGGGTTCCAGGTTGTTGGGGTTGAAGCTGAAGCCCGAGAGGGTACCGGGAACCGGCGTATTGCCGTAAAGGCCCTGGCCGCAGTCGATGCCGGCGATGATGTCGGTCTCGGCGCGCGAGTTGCAGGAGGCGTACAGGGCGCGGCGCTGTGCATTGGTCCCGCCGACGTTGGCGTTGGCCAGTTGGTAGGTCGCCTGGTTCGCATTGCCCTGGGTGTTGTTGCGGTTCAGGCCGACGGGAACGATCTGATAGTTGGTCGAGACCTGGTCCAGCTTGGAATAGACGCCGTCGAAGCTGACGGTCGTGCGGTCGGTCGGACGCCATTGCAGCGAGCCGGTCAGGCCGATGCGCTCCTGGCTGAGGTCCTGCTGGTTCAGGGTCGGCAGGGCGGGGATGCGGATCAGCGAACCCGGAGCGCTGGTCGTGCCCGCACCGGTCGACGTCCCGCTGCGTGTCAGCGTGGAACCGATCGGATTGTTGATCAGGTTGTAAGCGGCGAGGTTCGATCCGCGCAGGGCGTCGCAGTACGAGATGTTGGTGATGTTGACGCCGGGGATCACGCCATTGTTGCAGGCGGTGCCGGCCGGAGCCGCAAAGCCCTGGCGGGTCATGATGCTGGTGCCGCCGGCGATGTTGGGCGTCCCGGCGAAGGTGGCGCCGCGGTAGGTGTAGTCGGACTGGCCGGCCTGACGCTGATAGGAGTCAATCGTCTGGTCGCGCTTGTTGTAGGCGATCGAACCCAGGATGCCGATCTGGCCGATGTGGTTGAATTCCCAGCGGTTCGAGGCCAGGGCGGCGACGCGCGGATTGTGGGTCTGGCCGTTCTCGTAATAGGCGTCCTGGACCGAGAAGCCGAGGCGACGATCGCGGAAGTCGAAGGGACGGCCGGTCTGGAGGTCGACCGTGGCACCCAGCGAACCTTCGTCGGTCTCGGCCGAGGCGGTCTTCTGGACCTTCAGGGAGTTGAAGAGCTCGGAGGCGAAGGTGTTGAAGTCGAAGCCACGGCCGCGGTTAGGGCTGTCGCCGGCGATCGAGGCACCGGCCGTCGACAGGGCCTCGACGCCGTTCAGGCGAACGCGGGTGAAGTCGGAGCCCAGGCCGCGAACCGTGATCGTACGGCCTTCGCCGTTGTCGCGGTCGATCGAAACGCCCGGCAGGCGTTGCAGCGACTCGGCCAGGTTGGCGTCGGGGAAGTCGGCGATGTCTTCGGCGTTGATGGCGTCGACCATCACATTGGCGTTGCGCTTGGTGTTCAGAGCGCTGCGCAGAGCGCCGCGGATGCCGGTGACGACGACTTCGTCAACCTGGGCGGCCTCATCCTGCGACGGCTCGGCAAGCGTCGTCTGGGCCGCGACAGGCGCGGCGAAGGCGGCAGTCATCAGGGCGACTGCGGAGGCGCAATAGAGCGCGCGGGTGCGTGAGTTCAACATTTCGGGTCTCCTCCCAAGGGTGCCCGCCCCTCTCCGGGAACTGGACAGAATCTCGCCGACTTTTGGCCCGCTGAATAAGGCGATGTCTGACACCGGTGTCAACACCGGAATCAAAACGTCGCGCAAATCGCGGCCTGTGTGACAATCCGCTCAAGACGCGTTCGACGGAACTGGACGCGGAACGGTGACATTCCTGAGCGGACGGAGGAAGCCATGGTCCGATCGAAGGTCTTCACATGGTCTGACGGGTTTCACGCGTTTACCGTGGCGGCGTCGTCGCGCCCCAAGGCCTTGAAGGCATGGGGCATGACCCAGGACATCTTCAAGTCCGGCCTGGCGCGGGAGATCACGGATGGCCCAGCCTTCGACGCCGCCCTGGCCCAACCGGGTGAGGTGATCCAGACGGGGGAGGCGGTTGATGTCGGTTCAATCTCTAAGGCACCCCGACGCAGTCGCGATTCAGGTCCAACCCCCGCTCAGAAGGCGCGAGTTGCGGATCTGGAAGGGCGATTGGAACGCCTCGACACCACACAGGCGACAGCCATCGGCGATATCGAAGCCGAGGTTGCCGCGCTACAGAAACGGAGGTCGGTTCTGGAAGGTGAGTACGCGGCGGCTCGGCGTGACCTGGTCGCTCGTCTGAAGGCGGCGCGGGCCCGGCGATGACGCCCTATTCGGCCGCCATGGCGTAGATTTCGCGGCTTTCCTGAATCATCGCGCGCATCTCGCAGACGCATTTGGCGCACTGGGCCTGGCACTGGTTGCGGGCGAAGACGTCGCGAGGACGCGTGGCACCTGCCTCGATGGCGAGGGCGACGTCACGCTGGCGAAGGCCGTTGCAGTTGCACACGTACACGGAAAGCAGAATCCCGAAGGCGAATGAGAATGGTTCTCTGTAGCACAGATTCCTGCGCCTGCAAGTCGTTCGCATTGTCGCGGGTTGACGCCCACACCGGCGCGGGGCAGGCGGACGTCATGGCCAAACCGTCCAACATCCCCGCCAGACCGCCGACCCGGCTCTACCTCATCACCCCGCCCAGGATCGACGATCTGGACGCGTTCGCCGAGCAGCTGGAATCAGCACTCGGGGCGGGCGATGTGGCGGCGCTGCAGATTCGGTTGAAGCCTGCCGACGAGGCGACGATCCGGGCGGCGGTAACGCGCCTGGCCCCGATCGCGCGGGCACATGACGTGGCGGTGATTCTCAACGACCGCCCGGACCTGGCCGCCGACCTGGGCTGCGACGGGGTTCATGTCGGGCAGTCGGACGCCTCGGTCGCCTCGGCGCGGCGGTTGATGGGCCCCGCCGCCATGATCGGTGCGACCTGCCATGACAGTCGCGACCTGGCCATGGAGGCGGCCGAGGCGGGGGCCGACTATGTCGCGTTCGGAGCCTTTTTCGCGACCGACACCAAGGACACCACGCATCGGCCCGATCCGGAGATCCTGTCCATCTGGCAGCAGACGATCGAGACGCCATGTGTGGCCATCGGTGGGATATCGGTCGACAATGCCGCCGGTCTGGCCCTGGCCGGCGCGGACTTCGTCGCCGTCAGCGCCGGGGTCTGGGCCCATCCGCAGGGTCCGGCCGAGGCGGTGCGCGCTCTGAACGCCGTGCTGGCCCAGGCCTGGGAGGCGGGGTCCGATCGGGGCTAGCTTCACCGGATATTAGGGAGGCGGGGCGATAGATTGCCGTCCCGTTGCGATCCGAGTCCTGCATGATGTCCGTCAGCCGCGTGCTGGAAGCTCCAACCAGGCCCCTTGCGCCTGTCCCTGTCCGTCGGCCCGCGCGAGCGGGGACGGCGGGCCCGAGCACGGCGTTTGCTCAGCCCCTGGGGCCGCTGGCGACCGCCTGCGCGGTGGTCCTGCTGACGGTCCTGGGCATTCGTTTCGGGATGACGACCGAGGGCGTCGTCGTGATGTGGCTGGCCAATGCGGTGGCCTCGGCGATCTGGGTCCGGACCGGCAAGGGTATGGCGTTCGACCTCTGCTTCGGTGGCCTCGTGATTGCAGGCCTGTTGGCGGGCTTGCTGCTCATGGGGTACGCGCCGTTGGCGTCTCTGACCTTGGCGGCTGTCAATGGGGTGGAGATCGTGGCCGCCGTGCTGCTGATGCGGCGTTTCGCCCCCGGTCAAAGCCTGTCTACGGTTCGGTCGGCCGTCACAGTGATCGGCGTGTCTGCTCTGGTCGCGCCTTTGATCGGCGCCGGATTGGGCTGTCTGGTCCTGGCCAATCTGAAGGGGGTGCCGCTCCTCACCGGGTTCCAGATGTGGTGGTTTGGCCACGCGCTGGGCATGATGCTGATCCTGCCCATCATTCTGGGCGTCAATGGCCGGTCGGCCAAGGTTCTGATCGATCCCGTCAGAATGGCGGAATGGATCGGCCTCCTGGCCATGCTCACCGCCGTGGCGTGGGCCTACTATATTCTGAGACTGGGACCGGTGTCCTTCATACTCAACATGCTGCTGGTCATCATCGCGGCGCGCTTGCGATTGACCGGCGTCGCCCTGTCGATGCTGGCAACGGCCCTCATCATGTTCGGGTCGATCCTCTACGGGGAACCGCCACGGTCCCTGGTTGGATTTGATCCCGGTATTCGGGTCCTGACGGCGCAGTTGATGCTGCTGTCCGTCTGCATGCCCTTCATGCTCGTTGCGGCACTGCTGACCCAGGTAGATGGCTTGACCGAGCGAGCCAAGGCGGGACGGGAACGCGCCGAACTTGCCTCGGAGTCCAAGTCCCGTCTTCTGGCCAACGTCGCCCACGAGATCAAGAGCCCCGTTGCCGGCGTCATCGGGATCGGCGACCTGTGGTCCTCCGGTCAGCTGGGTCCCGTTACGGCGACGCAGAAGGAAATGGCCGACATGCTGGTCAAGACCGCGCGTCAGGTCGAGACCCTGGCCCACGATCTGCTGGACGTGGCCCGCGCCGAGTCCGGAGCCGTCAAGGTCGAGCTGCGTCCCACCGATGTTGTCGGGGTGATCGAGGATGTGTGCCGGTCCACCGCCATGCGCCCTGACGCCCAGGGACTGAAGGTGACGGTCGAGGGCGATGGCATCGGCCTGATTGCCCTGGCCGACTCTCAGCGCCTGACGCAGGTGATCGACAATTTCGCGACCAATGCGGTCAAGTACGGGGCGGCCGGCGGGGCGGTCACGTTCCGGGCCCTGCGCATCCCGTTCGGGATCCGGATCGAGGTTTCCGACAAGGGGCCTGGCCTGACGGCGCTGAAACAGACCCAGCTGTTCGAGCCGTTCAATCGCCTGGGACTCGAGCGCAGCACGGTCGAGGGCCACGGCATCGGTCTGGCTCTGGCCAAGAGGCTCGTCGAGCTTCAGGGCGGATCGATCGGGGTCGAGTCGGCACCGGGCGAAGGCGCGACCTTCTGGGTGGAACTGCCCGCCGCCTGACGTGAACCGATGTGCGAAACCCCGGGCGTGCGGCGTCGCGTCGCGCGCTCCATCGCCCATAGACTCTGCCCTGGCGAAGGCGCAGTCAGCCTACATTGACTAGGGTTATTCGGGACACCTGACCGTGGACTTCGACGCACTTCTGCTGTCGCGACTGCAATTCGCCTTCACCATTGCCTTCCACATTTTGTTTCCCGCCTTCACGATCGGGCTGGCGGCCTATCTGGCGGTGCTGGAGGGGCTTTGGCTGGCGACGAAGCGTCAGGCCTTCATGACCCTTTACCTGTTCTGGGTGAAAATCTTCGCTCTCAGTTTCGGCATGGGCGTGGTGTCCGGTGTGGTGCTGTCCTACCAGTTCGGCACCAACTGGTCGGAGTTCATCCGCCTGACCGGCGGGGTGATCGGGCCATTGCTGGCCTATGAGGTGCTCACGGCCTTCTTCCTCGAGGCGTCGTTCCTGGGGGTCATGCTGTTCGGCTGGAAGAAGGTCGGGCCACGGCTGCATTTCGCGGCGACGGTGCTGGTCGCGATCGGCACGACCATCTCGGCTTTCTGGATCCTGTCGGCCAACTCGTGGATGCAGACGCCGCAGGGGTTCCAGATCATGGCCGACGGGACGATGGAGGCGACCGACTATATGCAGGTCATCTTCAACCCCAGCTTCCCGACACGGCTGGCGCACATGCTGCTGGCGGCCTTCATCACCACGGGTCTCGTCGTCGGAGCGGCCTCGGCCTATCGGCTGCTCAAGGATCGGGCGGCCGGTGTGAAGACGGAGGGCTGGACCGAGAGCCGCATCTCGCTGGTCATGGCGGTGGGCCTGATCGCCGTGCTGGCCCCCCTGCAACTGGTCGTCGGACACGCCTCAGGCGAGGTGACGCACAAGTACCAGCCGGCCAAGACCGCCGCGATCGAGGGCTACTGGGAAACCCGGGCCGATCAGCCGCTGCATCTGTTCGGTATTCCGGACCGCGATGCCCAGAAGAACCATTTCGAGGTGTCGATCCCCGGCGTCGGCAACATGATCCAGAACCTGCCGCGCGATGAGGTCATCAAGGGGCTGGATTCCTATGCGCGCGAGGATCAGCCGCCACCCTTCATTCCCTTCTTCGGCTTCCGCATCATGGTGGGGCTGGGCCTGCTGATGATCGGGCTGGGGGCGTGGGGCGCAGTGTTGATCTGGCGCAAGCGGATATTCGACAGTCCGTGGTTCCTGCGCTTCGCCCTGATCATGGGACCGTCCGGTTTCCTGGCGGTGCTGGCGGGCTGGATGGTGACCGAGGTCGGACGCCAACCCTGGCTGGTCTATGGTATGCTGAGAACAAGGGACGCGGTGTCACCGGTGACGACCGGCGAGGTAGCGATCTCGCTGACCGCCTATATCCTGGTCTATTCCGTCGTGTTCACGGCCGGGGCCATCTTCATCCTCAGGCTGATGGCCGAGGGTCCGGTGGCGGCGAAGACCGAGCCGGCACCGCGTGGCCAGCGCGCGCCTGGCACGCCCCTGGCCAAGGCACCGGAAGACACCACGCCGGGCGATGACGGGCCTGATGGCGTACTGGGAGGTCCGAAATGACTCTTGATCTTCCTCTGATCTGGGCCGGGCTGATCGCCGTGGCGGTGCTGCTGTATGTCGTTCTGGACGGGTTCGACCTGGGGGTCGGCATCCTGTTCCCGTTTGCAAAGACGCCGGGCGAGCGCGACGTGATGATGAACACCATCGCGCCCGTCTGGGACGGTAACGAGACCTGGCTGGTGCTGGGGGGAGGGGGGCTGCTGGCCGCCTTTCCGCTGGCCTATTCGGTGTTGATGCCGGCGTTGTATCTGCCGGTGCTGCTGATGTTGGCGGGGCTGATCCTGCGGGGCGTGGCGTTCGAGTTCAGATTCCGGGCCCGGAACCGGGGCCGCAAATTCTGGACCCAGATGTTCGCCGGGGGCTCGATCCTGACGGCCCTGGCCCAGGGGCTGATCCTCGGCGGTTTCATTCAGGGGGTGACAGTCGAGAACGACCGGTTCGCGGGTGGGCCGTTCGACTGGTTCACCCCCTACACCCTGCTGGTCGCGGCCGGGCTGGTGGCGGGGTATGCGCTGCTGGGCTCGACCTGGTTGATGATGAAGACGACCGACAACCTGCACGGGGACGCCCGTCGCTGGACGGTGTGGGGGGCGGTCGGGGTCACGGCGCTGCTGGCGGCGGTCAGTGTGGCGACGCTGGTGATCCATCCCCGGATCGCGGCGCGATGGGGGATCGACCTCAGCGACGGGCTGGCGGTGTCGATGCCGACGCTGGCACCCCTGCTGCTGATCCCCGTTCTGGGCCTGATCGGGCTCGGTATCGTGTTCGTCATGGGGCGCAAGGGCTCGCATCGCTGGCCGTTTGCGGGCGCGCTGCTGGTCTTCCTGTCGGGCTATCTGGGGCTGGCGGTCGGGTTCGCCCCCTATGTCGTGCCCTATGCGATCGACTATCGCCAGGCCGCCGCGCCGGACAATGCGCTGGGGCTGATGCTGGTCGGGACGGGGATCATTCTGCCGCTGATCCTGCTCTACACGGCCTGGGTCTATTACGTGTTCCGGGGCAAGATCGACGAGGAGGCCGGCTATCATCATTGATCCTGTCCCCCCGCCCGAGCCGGGCGAGGCGTCCGGCCCGCTGTGGAAGAAGCTGGCCTGGTTCGCCGGTCTGTGTGTGGCCAGTTCGGCCGTGGTGGCCGTCGTCGCCTATGCGTTGCGGGCCTTGCCGTTCGCGGGCTGAGGCGCGAAAGAGGGGCCATGTCGAGCTCCGTCTTGTTTGCCGCCGTTTTCCTGCTGTCGTCAGCGCCCCAGACCACGGCCGCCCCCGCGCCCGGATCGATCCAGGCCTTGCCGCCGGCCCAGCGCCCCGGCAGCGACCTGACCCGCAGCCTGAACAGCGCGCCCCCTGCGGCCGTCGTGCCTGTGCCGCGTCCGGTGCAGCCCGCTTCGGTCTATTCGCCACCGCCGAACTCCGCACCGGTGCCGCGCCCGGCTCCCGTGACCTCGCCGCCTCTGAACCCGCCGCCTGTGCGCCAGCCGACGCCGACCCCGGCTCCGGTCATGCCCCAGCCGCGCCCGCCCACTCCGCCGGTTTCCACGGCACCCGCCCCGGTGCCTCGTCCGGCAGTGCCCGCGACCCAACCGCCGGTGACCCGTCCCACGCCCGCGCCGGTCATGCCCCAGCCGCGCCCCGTCGCGCCGCCGGTCTCGACGGCTCCGATTCCGGTGCCGATGCCGACGCCCCGGCCGACACCGACTGTGCCGCAGCCCCGCCCTGTGACGCCGCCTGTCGCGACCCCGCCGATGCCTGTCCCCCGGCCCAACGCGCCGGCCGTGCAGCCGCCTGTCAGAACCCCGGCCCCCTCGACCGGGCCCGCCTTCGCGCCGGAGCCCATGCCGGCTCCGGCGGCTGCGCCGCCCGCACCCGCGCCGGTCCCCGCTGCGACGCCGGTCAGTCCCTCGGCCTACGCCGCCCTGCCGTTCACGGTCGAGATGCCGATGGGTTTCAGCCTGACGGCGGGTCGGCCCGGTCCGGATTTCCAGGAGTATACGATCGCCCGAGCCGGCCAGGCCTTCGTGCGCATCTATGTCGGGCCGTCGTCGCAGTTCCCGATCTATTCGGGCGACGTAATCATGGCCGGCGGGCGCGCCTCGGTGGTCACCACCGACGGCCTGACCCGGCACGCGCTGGAGCATATGTTCCAGCGCCCGACCGCCCCGCGAGAGATCCACGTCTGGACGTCAAGCCTGGACGGTGCCGATCAGGCCCTGGCCGAGCGGATCGCCAACTCGGTCGACGCCAAATAGGCGAGGTCTATTCCGACCAGGCCGCCAACTCGTTTCCGGCCGGATCGCGGAAGTGGAAGCGCCGCCCGCCGGGGAAGGCGAAGATGGGCTTGAGGATCACCCCGCCCGCCGCCTCGACCCGCGCCTGCATGGCCTCCAGGTCGGTGGCATAGAGGACGGGCAGGGGGGCCTTTGAACGATCGGCGGGGTCCGCGTCGAACCCGCCGTCCAGCCCCTCGTTGAAGGCCGCATAGGTCGGGCCATAGTCCTGGAAGGTCCAGCCGAAGGCCTGGCCATAGAAGGCCTTGACCGCGCCGATGTCTGCGGCGGGAAATTCCAGATAGTCGAGCTTGCCGTCGATGCGCATGTTCGTGTTCCGTTCCTGTTGGCCGAAAAGGGGCTTGCCACACGGATAATCCCCACGCAATCTTGAGAACTATTCGCAGTCGCAAGAGTCGCCGTGATGATCGTTCTGGCAGCCGGACCCGAGGCCCTGAGCCGCCTGATGGCGTCCGACCGCGTGCGCCGATGCGGCCGGGCGGATCAGACCAGTTCGACCGCGACCGCTACGGCCTCGCCGCCGCCGATGCACAGGCTGGCCACGCCCTTCGTCCCGCCCCGGGCCTGAAGCGCCGCCAGCAGGGTGGTCAGGACGCGCGCGCCGGACGCCCCGATCGGATGGCCCAGGGCGGTGGCCCCGCCGTTGACGTTGACCCTGGCGTGGTCGAGGCCGAGTTCCTGCATGGCGATCATGGGCACCACGGCAAAGGCCTCGTTGATTTCCCACAGATCGACGTCGGCGGCGGTCCATCCGGCCTTGGCCAAGGCCTTCTGCATGGCGGGCACGGGCGCGGTGGTGAACAGGCCGGGCTCGTGGGCATGGGCCGAATGGCTGACGATCCGGGCGACGATGGGCAGGCCCAGGGCCCTGGCCACGCTCTCGCGGGTCATGACCAGGGCGGCGGCACCGTCGCTGATCGAGGCGGAGGAGGCGGCGGTGATGGTGCCGTCCCTGGCGAAGGCGGGCTTCAGGCCGGGGATCTTCTCCGGCATGGCCTTGCCGGGCTGTTCGTCTTCCATGACCGTGACGGTGCCCTTGCGGCCCGTGACCTCGACCGGGGTGATCTCGGCCTTGAAGGCCCCCGAGGTGATCGCCGCATTGGCGCGGGTCAGGCTTTCGACGGCATAGGCGTCCTGGGCCTCGCGCGTGAACTGATAGGTCCTAGCCGAATCCTCGGCGAAGGAGCCCATCGGCTTGCCGGGCGAATAGGCGTCCTCCAGCCCGTCCATCATCATGGAATCGATGATGACGTCATGGCCGATCCGGGCCCCGGCGCGGTGCTTGTTCATCAGGAAGGGCGCGCCGGTCATGCTTTCCATGCCGCCGGCCACGATCACGTCGGCGCTGCCGGCCGACAGGGCGTCCGAAGCCATCATGACCGCTTGCAGGCCCGAGCCGCACATCTTGTTCAGGGTCGTGGCCTCGACGTGCAGGCCCAGGCCGGCACCGATCGCCGCCTGACGCGCCGGGGCCTGACCCAGACCGGCGGGCAGGACGCAGCCCATGTAGATCTGGTCGACCTTGTCCGGGGCGACGCCCGCGCGCTCCACCGCCGCCTTGACCGCCGTGGCACCCAGTTCGGTCGCCTTCACGCCCGTGAACGCGCCCTGGAAGCCGCCCATCGGAGTGCGGGCGAACGAGACGATGACGACGGGATCGGCGGACATGACGGGAAATCCTTGAAGAGCTTTGACGGCTAGATCGGCGGTTTGTCGGTCGGGTTCAAGCGGGGCGGTGTCCGGCACAGTGAAACTGCCGCGATCAGGGCCGGGGTGGTCGGGTCGGAGCCAGTTTGCGGCGCTGGCGCCCGATGGCGAGGATGCTGCCGGTCCCGTCCCGAACGATCAGGTCGTCCAGGGTCCAGCCCCCGCCCAGGTCGATCAGCGAGAACTCGAAGAAGGCCCAGCCGTCCGGCGCATTCTCCGGCGTCGGATCAATGAGGATATCGTAACGCAGATCGACGGTCGCGGCGCGGAACGGCTCGGTCACGACCGTCCAGCCCGGCGGATACACGGCGTCCATCAGATAACAGAGCCGGGCCTCGTCCAGAGGGGCTCCATCCCGCGTCCTCATCCACAACCGCTCGCCACCCTGATCGCCGGGCAGACCCTTCAGCAGGTTGGGCCCGGTCACCATGCGGTATTCGACGTATTGGGAAAACCAGGGCGACATCGGCCCGCTGATGGAACGTGCGGGGTCGAGGCTGTCCAGCGGCGGGGGCGGGACGATCGGGCCGGACACACGGGGCGCATGGGCGTCGTCCTGGCCATAGGTGGCCTGGGCGTGATGGGTCAGGTTCTCGCCCTGGCGCACGTCCAGCGCCGCATAGGTGACGGTGCGCCCGCCGCGCAGGGTCCGGGGCGTGAAGGTGACCGGCGTGTCATAGGCCGGGGCCGACAGGAACTGCATCGACAGGCTGCGCAATGGCTGGGTCAGGCCCAGTCCCCGGCGCAGGGCCGAGGCCGACAGGGCGGCAAGCAACCCCCCGAATGGAAACCCCTTCTCCGGCGGCGCAGAGATGGGGCCATTCGAGAAGTCGCCGGTCAGCGTGCCGACCAGACCATCGGGGCCGGGGTTCAGGGTCAGGGCGTCGGCAAGGCTCTGGGTGGTCATGGCGTA
>NZ_JBIIAY010000125.1:0-8927 GCF_044239655.1 Brevundimonas sp. | reverse complement strand
TCAGGGTCCAAAAGGAACGGGCGGAAGACGGCGCTTCCGCCCGTGTCAGTCAAGGAATGCAGGAAACGCCCGGCGACCGCCACACGTCCGTTGCTAAAAGATACTGATGCGGAGCGTCCATTTTGGCAACCCACTTGCCAAACGCCTGACGCGAGGTCACTTTCCGACCATGGGACGTACCGCCGACTATTCCAAACAAAGCTGCACCATCGCCGCCACGCTCGAGGTGATCGGCGATCCCTGGACCCTGCTGGTCATCCGTGACGCCTTTCAGGGCACGACCCGGTTCGAGCAGTGGCAGGATCAGCTTGGCGTGGCCCGCAACGTCCTGGCCGCGCGACTGAAGACCCTGGTCGCCCACGGCGTGCTGGAGCCGCGCCTGTATTCCGAACGTCCGCCGCGCAATGAATATGTCCTGACCCGCAAGGGCAGGGACCTGTCCGACGTCCTGCTGACCATGCACGGCTGGGGCTCGAAACACCTCTACAGCGAGTGCGATTCCGGCGTCAGCTTCCGCCATAAGACCTGCGGGGCCGAACTGTCGCCCCGTCTGGCCTGCAGCTGCTGCGGAGAGATCGTCAATCGCCGTGACATCGAGACTCGCCGCATCGCCGATTGTCCGACGGTCGGAGATGTCATGCCGAGGCCGAGCGACACCGAAGCCGCCTGAACGACGAAAGCCGGCCCCACTCGCGTGAAGCCGGCTCCCGTCATCCCTTGACGCACACCACCTGACGCAGGGTGTGGACGACCTCGATCAGGTCGGCCTGGGCCGCGATGACCGCGTCGATGTCCTTGTAGGCCATCGGGGTTTCGTCGATCACCTCGGCGTCCTTGCGGCATTCGACGCCTTCGGTGGCGCGGGCGTGGTCCTCCACCGTGAAGCGACGCTTGGCCTCGGTCCGGCTCATTGCCCGACCGGCACCGTGCGAGCAGGTGCAGAAGCTTTCCGCATTGCCCTTGCCGCGCACGATGAAGGATCTCGCCCCCATCGAGCCGGGGATGATGCCCAGTTCATCCAGCCTGGCCGACACCGCGCCCTTCCGGGTCAGGTAGACGTCCTTGCCGAAATGCTTCTCCTTCGAGACGTAGTTGTGGTGGCAGTTCACCGCTTCCTGCGTCGTCTCCAGATCCGGCCAGAACGCGCGGAGCACGTTCAGGACGCTGTCCATCATCACCTCGCGGTTGGCGCGCGCGTACTTCTGCGCCCACGACACCGCCCGGACATAATGGACGAAGCCGTCGGTCCCTTCCGGGAAATAGGCCAGGTCCTGGTCCGGCAGGTTGATGTGCCACCGGCGCATCTCGTGCTTGGCCCGTTCGATGAAATAGGTCCCGAACCGGTTGCCCACGCCCCGCGAGCCGGAGTGCAGCATCACCCACACGTCGCCCGCTTCATCGAGGCAAAGCTCGATAAAGTGGTTGCCCGTGCCCAGCGTGCCCAGATGGCCGAAGCCACGCGGATGCGCCGCCTTGGGATGGGCCTCGACCACGGCGTCATAGCTGGCCTTCAGCTCGCCCCAGCGGGTGACCGCAGAGGCGGGCGGCTCGCCGGCCCAGGCGCCCTTGTCGTTGCGCCCGCCGTTGTCGGTCCGACCATGCGGCACGGCCACCTCGATGGCGGAGCGGATGCCCGACAGGTCGTCCGGCAGGTGTTCGGCGCGGATCGAGGTCCGCACCGCCATCATGCCGCAGCCGATGTCCACGCCCACGGCGGCGGGGATGATGGCCCCGATCGTCGGGATCACGGACCCCACGGTCGCGCCCATGCCCCAATGCACGTCGGGCATGACCGCGACGTGTTTGTGGATGAACGGCAGCGAGGCCACGTTCTTCAGCTGCTTCAGTGCCGCATCCTCGATCGGCACCCCCCGGGTCCAGGCCTTGATGGGCACATGGTCCGGGTTTTCGATCACATCATAGCCGCGCATGGCGACGTCTCCTTTTCTGTCGTTCGATCCTCTCGGACCGGCAGCGGAGGCGTCACTTGCGGATACAAGAAACCCCTCCGGCCGGTCGGCGGGAGGGGTTGCTGGAATACCGAAGTCTATCGACCGTTCGTTCCCTAGACACCCTCCGCGCACGCGCCATTCCACTCGACCGACTGGCGGTCGAAGCTCATGGGCAGGTACGGGCTGGCGGGCTTGCAGAACATGGTGGTCTCGTCTTCGGAGAGCGCGGCTTACACCGATGATCGGCGTTTGGCCAGTGTGCCGCCGCCTACTCGGCCCGAACCACGACGATGACGAGGCGTTTGCCGCCGTCGGGCTCTTCGCTCGAGGTCCATTTGTTGGCGACGACGTAGAGGGGCGATGAGACGCCCTGGGGTTGGCCTGTCCAGACGTCGACGGCCATGTCGGGGCTGGACTGGACGTTGCTCTGGACGGCGGTCCAGCCGATGCCGGCCATGGCGGGCAGCAGGTCCAGGCCCGAACCGGCGGGGCCGGTCACCGTGACCTGGCAGACGTTGTTCTCGGCCATCCAGTCGATGGTCACGCTCGACCCGCCGCCGGAGGGGACGCGCCAGCCGGTGCCGGATGCGGTCAGGTTCTGTGCCTGGGCCAGGGTCCCCAGACGCGCGGCGTCGGACGGCTGACCGTCGAACAGGGCCAGGCAGACGTTGTGGACGGCGAGACCGGCGGCCTCGCCCGCATCGTTGACGGGCTCCTGGGCCAGGGCGAGGCCCGGGGCGAGCAGAACGGCGGCGGCGGCGATGATCCTGAGCATGATGGTCCCTCCAGTTGCCGGATCGTGACAGGGCGGCAGGGGGCCGAAAAGGGGGCGGGGTGCCATCGTCAGGAACCGGCGCCTCGGCCGGTGGTCGCCCGTGCTAGGTTGGGCCCATGAGGACGGGGGTCATCATCGCTGGACTGGCGGCGGCCGCATTGTGGACGGCGGTGCCCGCGAGCGTCTGCGCCCAGGACCCTCAGACCATTCAGGCCGCGGTCCGCGAGGGCCAGAGACTGGCCGCGCAGGGTCGTCCGGCCGAGGCCGAACCCCTGTTGCGACAGGCGGCCCAGGACGCGCGACGCCTGTGGGGCGACACCTCGCCGGACGCAGGGTCCCTGACCTGGCTCTGGGCCGGGGCGGTGCGGGATCAGGGTCGGTCGGCGGAGGCGGAGACGATCTATCGCGAGGCCCTGCGGCTGATGCTGGCGACCGGGGAGCCGGGGCATCCGATCATCGGCCGGATCGACAACGACCTGGCCCTGACCCTGATGGATCAGGGTCGATATGACGAGGCCCTGCCGCTGCTGGAACAGGCCATCGCGATCCACACGGCCATCGAGGGGCCGGCGGGGGACCAGACCCTGGTGGCACTGAGCAACCATGCGGTGGTGCTGAAGCGGCTGGGGCGTTTTGTCGAAGCGGATGGCGAGTATCGACGGGTGCTGGCGGCGCGCGAGGCGGCGGGGGCGGACCCGACCGAGATCGCCACGACGCTGAACAATCTGGGCGCCAACCTGCTGATGCTGGACCGCGCAGCCGAGGCCGAGGTCGCGCTGCGTCGGGCCGTGGCGCTTCGGGAGGCTGCGCTGGGCGCGTCTGATCCGCTGACCGGTCAATCCCTGGCCCTGCTGGCCGGGGCGGTGGCGGCTCAGGGGCGGTTCGAGGCGGCCGAGGCGATGCAGCGTCGGTCCCTGCTGGCGCTCGGACCCGGCTCCGATCCGGTCGAACGGGCAGCGGCGCTGGGGGCCCTGTCCGACATCCTGCTGAGCCTGAACCGCAGCGGCGAGGCCGAGGCTCCGGCCGTGGAAGCCCTGGCCCTGCTGAGCGAGCGGCTGGGGCCCGATCATCCGGAGACCCTGGTGGCCACCGTTGCGGTCGCTGACGTCATGCTGTTGCGAGGACGTCCAGAGGGCGCCGAGCCGCTGCTGGCCGAGGCGATACAGCGCGCGACGGCGCGTCTGGGGCCGAACCATCCCGGGTTGATGCAGCCCCTGTTCCTGCTGGCCCTGACCTATGGTGAGCTGGACCGCCGGGCCGAGGCCCTGCCGCGCTTTCGACAGGCGGTCGCCATCGCCGACGCCAGCCTGCCGCGCGATCACCTGGCGCGGATCGGGGCCCTGGCCAATCTGGGCTCGGCGCTGGCGGCGGGTCGCCAGTCAGGGGCGGCGCTTCCGGTGTTGCGGGAGGCGGGACGGGCCCTGATCGAGAAGTCGCGTCAGGGCGAGGCGGACGTCGAGGCCGGGCGGCGTGATATCGCTGGTTATCGCTATCTCTACCGGCTGACCGTCACGGCCGCCTGGGACCGGTCGACCGGGCGCTGAGCCTCAGCCCTGCATCGAGGCCGACGCCCCGCAGGCGTCGCAGACACGTACCGCGCCGCGCTGTTGCAGGGTGAAGTCGCCACAGGCAGGGCAGGCGTCGGCATTGGCCGCCGAGGCAGGGCGGGCATCCGGCTCCTTGGCCCGGCCGAAGGGCAGGACGACCAGATTGTCCGGCGCGGCGCCCCGGGCGAAACCTTTGGACATGAACCTGGCGGCGGGCACCAGTTCGTCGGCCTTGCCCGAGCCTAGGCCGTCGGCATCCAGCGGCTCGGCGTCGGCGTTGGCCAGTTCCTGACGACCCAGATACGACACCCCCAGCTCGCGGAAGATATAGTCCAGGATCGAGGTCGCCGAGCCGATGGAGTCATTCCCGGTAACGCGGCCGGCCGGCTCGAACCGGGTGAAGACGAAGGCGTCCACGAACTCGTCCAGCGGCACCCCGTGTTGCAGGCCCAGGGACACGGCGATGGCGAAATTGTTCATCAGCGACCGGAAGGCGGCGCCTTCCTTGTGCATGTCGATGAAGATCTCGCCCAGCTCGCCGTCGTCGTACTCGCCGGTGTGGATATAGACCTTGTGGCCCCCGACGGCGGCCTTCTGGATATAGCCCTTGCGGCGGTCGGGCAGTTTGCGGCGGGAGCGGTCGCGTTCGACGATCCGTTCGACGATCTTCTCCACCGCGCGAGCCTCAGGCTCCGGGCTGTCGAGGCTCGCGCGGCGCGGTGCCGGCTCGACCTCGGGCAGGGTGAACAGGGGACCTGAAGGGGCCGGGGCGGGCAGGAGGCGGATGGCGCGGCGGCCCTCGGCGGCGGCCCGGGTCAGGAGGGTGGCGGCCTCGCAGGACGTCAGGGTCCAGGGCTGGACCTCCGGGGCGGTGTCGGGGACGTCGCTGAAGGGCTCGACGGCGGCGCGAGCGCGACGGGCCAGAGCGGCCGGCGGCTCGGCCAGGAGGGCGGCGAGGACGGTGGGAGCGCCCGACCAGTCGGACAGGTCGGCGTGGCCCAGGATGTCGGCCGTGGCCTCGGCGATCTCGGCCGGCGACAGGCCGAGTTGGGCGAGCAGTCCGCCGTCGCTCTCGATGCCCAGGACGTCGCGGACGAAGCCGGGGTCGAGGACGTGGGGGCCGAAGGCGTCGTCGAGGCGATCCACCTGGGCCAGGGCGATCTCGACCGCCTCCAGTTCGGCATCGGTGAAGCCGAGGCTGCGCAGCCGGTCGGGGTTTAGGCCGGGGGCACCTTCGAGGGTGCGGCGGCCGAGCAGCCAGCGTTCGGCCTCGACCCGGGTTTCGACGTCGAGGCCCTGGGCCAGGGAGGCGTTCAGGCGGCGACCGATCTGGCCGTCTGAAGTCTGGAAGGCCTCGACATGGGAGAAGGCCGACGCGCCGAGGCGCAGGTCCAGTTCGGGGTCGTCCAGCAGGAGGCCGATCGTCGCGTGGTGACGGCCGGACTTCTGCATCGCCGTCCGGGCCTCTGCGCAGCGGTCGGCGGCACTGGCAGCGAGGGGGTCGGCAAGGCGGGCGAGCTGGTCCTGACGACGGCCCAGGGTGTCGATCGCTGCGGAGGCCGACGCGTCCCAGGCGGTGCAGGGGTCGAGCCGGGCCGCGATCTCGCTTGAGGCGAGGGCGGAGGTGGCGGCGACGAGACCGGCCGTGGCGGCGAGGCTCTGGAACCCGTGGTCGCCGGATGTGACGGCGGCATCGACGCTGCCGCTCAGGCCGATCACGATGGGGCGGACGGCGTGGCGACGGCGGGCGGCCGGGCCGTCGACTGAGAAGCCGCAGGCGGTCTCGATCTCCAGCGCCGTGGTCCACAGGTGGGTCAGGGTCTCGATGTTGGTGCTGCGGTCACCGGGGAGGGCGTCGATGGCGGGCAGGTTCAGGGCGCAGGCGGCGGCCAGGGACTGGTCGGTGACGGCGGCGGCGTCCCCGGCGTCGAACGTGAGGGTCAGATGGCCGGTCGCAGCGGCGGAGGCGGCGACATCGGCGGCCTGTCCGGTCATGGCCGACGGCTCGGCGTAGGCGGTCCAGCGGACGGCGGGGCGGGCCTGCGGTTCCGGGAGGGCCAGACGGTCACCGCCGAGGGCACGCAGGATGTCGGCGTCGGGGGCTCCGGCGCGGCGGGCGGCGGCCATGGCGCGGGCCAGGGCGGGGTTGCGCGTGGGGTCGGCGCAGTCGGCGGCAGGCCCTTCGCAGCGGTCCACGGCGTCGGCGACGGCGATCAGGGCGCGGGCGGCCGTTTCTGCCGAGGCCTGGGCCAGGTCGGCGATGCGGCGGGCCTCGACAGCCCGGGTCAGGGCGGCGCGGTCGGCGGGGTCCGACAGGCTTAGAACGGCCGGGTCCGGGGTCGGCCCGGTTGGATCCCCGGCGACGGGATGGACGCGGGCACCGTCCGTGCGCGTGGCGGCGGGGGCGGCGAGACCCAGCAGGACCGAGGCCACCAGTTCGTCGGCGAAGACCTGGGCCTCGGCGGTGCCCTCGAACACCCCGACCGCGCGGCCCCAGGCGGTCAGGCGGGCAGCCCAGTCGCAGAGGGCACCGTCCAGCACCGTCGGAGCCACCGTCGGGCGGATGTCGCAGGCCAGGGCGGGGCGGTCGGTGGGCAGGGTGCCGGCCCAGTCGAGCCAGGCCTCGACCCGGGCGTCGGTCCAGCCGTCGGGGGCCAGGGTCTCGACGACGGCTGCCGCGCGCTCGACTGTGCGCAGGCCGATCGACAGGTCGGCCGTGAGCGGGGCGAAACGGGGTGTGAAGCGCATTCGGGACCGTCTGTGCCGGAAATCCTGCGCCAGACTAGGGCGGCGACGGGCGGGCTTCAATAGATGTTGCGGGTCGGGGCGGGCTTACCCCCAAGATGTTGATCGCGATGGGCGTGTGCGCGCGCTGGACGTGGGGCCTCCCGGTTTCTATGATTGCGGATGCGTCGTCGGCCTCCCCGGCGGCCTGGATTCGGGATCGCCTCAGTTGCTCAAGACGATTTTCACCTGGTGGAACGGCGCCACGGTCGGGACCCTGTTCACCATCGCCAAGCGCGGTGTGTTGGTGGGCTCCGACGAGTTCGGCAACCGCTATTACGAGAGCCGGGACCACACCAGCTATGACGGGCGCAAGCGCCGCTGGGTCGTCTATGACGGCTATGCCGAGGCGTCCAAGGTGGCCCCCGACTGGTACGGCTGGCTGCACTACACCTATGAGGCGCCGCCGACCGAGCAGCCGCTGGTGCGGCGCAAGTTCGAGCTGGATTACCGGCCCAACATGACCGGCACCCCCCTGGCCTGGCGTCCGCCCGGCTCGCTGGCCGCCGAGGGCGTGCGCCCGGCCGCGACCGGCGACTATGAGGCGTGGAAGCCCGAATGATGTCGCGCAAGGGGGTCCTCGTCGGCGCTGCGGTCCTGGCCCTGTGTGGGCTGGGGGTCGGGGGCGTGGTCGCGGGTGGCTTGCAGGACAGCCCGCCCCAGGACGCGCGTCCGGCCGATCCGATCGGCGACATCCTGAGGAACGCCCCGCCGGTCGAGGCCGCGCCTGCGGGTACGCCCGCGCCCGCATCACCGATCGCCATCGTACCGCCTGCGCCCATGGTGACGCCCGGCGAACTGGACGAGACGGCCGCCCTGGCGGAAGAGGACGCGGTCGAGGCCGACGCCGAGATCAAGCCCGCCGAGAAGGTCGAGGAGCCCGAGGTTCCCCTGCCGCGGCAGCGCCGCCGGGTCGCCATCGTCGAGGCCATCGACAAGGTCACCGCCGAGAGGATGCGGTTCGAGGTGGTGGTCGGCGGTCGGCCCGTGCGCTTCAACGGCAGCCTGATCTTCTCGGCCCGGGCCTGCGAGGTCACGGCCCCGAACGAGTCGGTCAACGACGCCGTGGCCTATATGGACATCACCCTCCAGCCCAAGGGCACGGCTGTCCAGGCGGCACCGCGCCAGATCTTCCGGGGCTGGATGTTCGCCTCGACACCGGCCGTCAGCGGGCTTCAGCACCCGGTCTATGACGCCTGGGTCGTTGGCTGCAAGGCATAGGTCACGGCGTCCGCGCCTGACAGCGGCCGGCAGAGCGAGCCCTTGTCCGGGGTGACCTGCAGGGCGACGGCGAGGCGTTCCAGATAGGCGGCCTGCGGTGTCTCGACCGCGCCGAACTGGCTGAGATGGTCGGTCAGGAACTGGGCGTCCAGCAGGGTCCAGCCGCCGCGCCTCAGCCGTGCCACCAGATGGACAAGGGCGACCTTGGACGCATCCCGCTCGCGGCTGAACATGCTCTCCCCGAAGAAGGCGCCGCCCAGGGTGACGCCGTACAGGCCCCCGACCAGCCGCTCGTCCCGCCAGCACTCGACGCTGTGGGCCCGGCCCCGGGCGTGGAGTTCCAGATAGAGCCGGCGGATCGGGCCGTTGATCCAGGTGTCCTCCCGCCCCGGGGCGGGTTGGGCGCAGGCGTCGAGGACGGAGGCGAAAGCGGTATCGGTCCGAACGACGAAGGGCTCGGAGCGGACCGTGCGGCGCAGTCTGGATGGAATGTGAAATGAATTCAACGGGATAACGCCCCGTTGTTCCGGCTCGACCAGGAAGATGCGCGGATCGTCCCGCGCCTCACCCATCGGGAAGACGCCGGTGGCGTAGCAGTTCAGCAGCGCGTCGGGGCCGAAGCCGCCGAAGGGGTCAGTCAAGGCGTGG
>NZ_JBIIAY010000117.1:0-9721 GCF_044239655.1 Brevundimonas sp. | reverse complement strand
TCGTCGATATCCTCCAGCCGATGGGCGTCGGCGACCTTCACCAACGCCCGCCAGCCGCGTTTCAACGTCCGGTCCAGCAGCTCCGGCAACACCTGATCCAGCGACGACCGCTCCAGGTGGTAGAACCAGAATTCAGGACCGGTCGCCTCTGACATCAGCCTTCGTACGAATCCGCCACCATCCGGTCCAGCGTGCGGACGCCGAAGCCGACGGGGCCGTCCGGAACGGTGTTCAGCGTCGATTTCGACACCCATGCCGTCGGGGCGATGTCGAGGTGCGCCCAGGGCGTGCCGTTGACGAAGCGTTGCAGGAAAAGCGCCGCCGTAATCGATCCGCCGGCCCGGCCGTTGCCCATGTTCTTCACATCGGCGATCGCGCTGTCGATATGCTTTTCGTACTGCTTCGGCAGGGGCATCCGCCAGAAATTCTCGCCGACCTTCTCCCCCGCCGCCAGGATCGGCCCGGCGACCGCCTCGTCGTTGGAATACAGCGCCGCATAGTCCAGCCCCAGGGCCACGATCGCCGCCCCCGTCAGGGTCGCCAGGTCGATCATGAATTTCGGCTTGAACCGGTCCTGGGTGTACCAGAGGGCGTCGGCTAGGACGAGGCGACCCTCGGCGTCCGTATTGATGACCTCGACCGTCTGGCCGGACATGGAGACGACCACGTCGCCGGGGCGCTGGGCGTTGCCGTCAGGCATGTTCTCGACCAGGCCCAGGACGCCGACCGCATTGACCTTCGCCTTGCGGCCCGCGAGCGCGTGCATCAGGCCGGCGACGGCGGCCGCGCCGCCCATGTCCCACTTCATGTCCTCCATGCCCTCGGCGGGCTTGATGGAGATGCCGCCTGTGTCGAAACAGACGCCCTTGCCGACGAAGCCCAGGGGCTGGGCACCCGGCTCGCCGCCGTTCCACTGGATTACGGCCAGCTGGCTCTCGCGACGGCTGCCCTGGCCGACGCCGAGCAGGGTCCACATCCCCAGCGCCTCCATCTCGGCCTCGCCGAGAATCTCGACCTTCAGGCCCAGTCGTTCCAGATCCTTGACCCGGCGCGCGAACTCGGCCGGGTACAGGACGTTGGCAGGCTCGGCGACCAGGTCCCGCGCGAACACCACCGCATCGGCCACGGCCGACATCGGCTCATAGGCGGCTTCGGCGGCGCGCAGGTCCGAGGTCACGATCCGCACCGTGGTCACCGAAGCGATCTTCTCGGGCTTCAGCGTCGTGCGGTACTTGTTGAACGTATAGGCGGCCAATCGCACCGCGAACGCGGCCCGCGCCGACTGCTCGGGCGTCAGATGCCCGAAATCCAGCGTCAGGGTCTCGGCCCCCGACAGCTTGACCGCATTGTACGCCGCGCCGGCCGCCGTCTCGACCCCGGCCTCGGTCAGGTCGTCCTTGCCCGTGCCGACCAGCAGCACGGTCTTGGCCTCGACCCCGCTGGGGCCGGCCACGACCAGCGTCGTGTTCTCCGCCCCCGTGAACCGGCCGGCCGACATGGCGCGGCCCAGGGCCCCACCGGTCGCCGCATCGTGTTCGGGGCCCTTGCCGGCCAGGACGCGGCCGTCGCCGACCAATACGGCCAGCACATCGGTGACGCCCGAAACGGCGACGAATTCGATCTTCATAAAACGCGACTCCAGCCGGACTGACAGGTCCGGTCTTCAATATTGTGGTGGGTCGGCCGGCGGTTGTCCGCGAGCCTCCCGGGTGTGTATTAGATGCTCCCCATCGCCCGCGCCCGCAACACGGGTGATCGCTTCTCGCTCCATGACCCTGATTCAACGCTATCTTTTCCGACAGATCGGCGTTCCCGTCGTGGCCGCCTGCGCCGCGCTGGCGGGAATCGGTCTGCTGTCGCAAAGCCTGGATCAACTGGAGGTGATCGTCGAACGCGGACAGAGCGTCTGGGTTATGGTCAAGCTGACCCTGCTGGCCCTGCCGCAGCTGTTTTCGGTCATCCTGCCCATCGGCCTGTTCGTCGGGGCCCTGATCGCCCTGACCCGGCTCCAGCGCGAACAGGAACTGACCGCCGCCTTCGCCAGCGGCATGACCCGCTGGAAGGTCATCTCCCCCGCTGCCCGCATCGCCCTGATCGCCACGGCCGTCACCCTGGTGATGACCGTCGTGATCCAGCCCTGGTCCCAGCGCACCGCGCGCGAACAGGCCTATGCCATCCGCACCGACCTCGCCGCCCTGCTGGTCGAGGAGGGCCGGTTCGTCCAGGGGCCCGACGGCCTGACCGTCTATGTCCAGCAGATCGAGCAGAACGGACTGCTCAAGAACCTGTTCGTCTATCTGGATGACGGCAAGGGCGGGGTACGCACCTGGGACGCGGCCGAAGCCCGCTTCGAACAGGTCCAGGGCCAGCACTTCCTGACCCTGACCAACGGCTCGATGCAGGAATATTCCTCCAACGGCGTCCTCAACCAGTTCTCCTTCGCCCGCTTCCCCTTCGACCTGACCCCCTTTACCGAAAGCCGCGAGACCATCCGCTACAAGCCCGCTGACCTGTGGATGGGCCAACTTTTCAACCCTTCGCCGGACATCGTCGCCGCCAGCGGCTCGCGCGGCGAGCTACTGGCCGAGGCTCATTCGCGGCTGTCCTCGCCCCTGTACGCCCTGACGGCCATGGCCCTGGCCCTGTCGGCCATCATGGGCGGCACCTTCAGCCGCACCGGCTACGGCTGGCGCATGGCCAGGGCAGCGGGGATATTCCTCGTCGTACGGGTGTTCGGCTATGGCATCGTGGCCGCCAGCGCCTGGAACGGTTGGCTCAATGTGTTCCAGTACCTGCTGCCCCTGGTCGCGGCGGCCCTCGCCCTGCGGATGCTGTTCCGCGCGCTCAGGCCTCGTCGACGCACTCCGGCTCTCGACCGTCTGAAGGCGAGGTTCGCATGAGGATTTCCCTGCGCGGCGACCACACGCCGATCCGCCTGCGGCTCGGCCGTATCGAACGCTACGTCCTGATCCAGCAGCTGCGCGCCCTCGGCGTGGCCCTGGCCGTCATCGCCGCCCTGGTGATGCTGATCGACTTCGTGGAGATTTCCCGCGGCCTCGGCTCCGACACCGACCTGTCGGGCCTGCGCATTCTGGGCCTGATGATGCTGAAGTCACCGGCGGTGATCGTGCAGCTTCTGCCCTTCGTCTTCCTGTTCGGTACCCTGTCCGCCTTCGTCGGTCTGAACCGCAGGTCCGAGTTGATCGCCATGCGCGCGGCCGGGGTCTCGGCCTGGCGGTTCGTCCTGCCGGCAGCCGCCTGTGCGCTCGTGCTCGGCGTCCTGACCGTCACCGCCATCGGCCCCCTCGCCGCCTCGGCGGACGGCCTGTTCCAGCGCGAGCGGGCGCGTATTTCCGGCTCGGTCGCCGGGTCCGCAGACCGCGAGGCGGTCTGGCTGCGCGAGGGCGAGGGCCAGCGCCAGATGGTCATCCGCGCCGGTCGTCAGGACCGCGCCAACGCCCGACTCCTGGACGTGACCTTCTTCATCTACGCGACCGACCCCGAAGGCCGCCGCGCCTTCTCAGAGCGTATCGACGCCAAATCCGCCGCCCTCAGCGCCGGTCGCTGGCGGCTGGTGGACGCCGTCGGGGCCCAGACCGGCCAGCGCGCGATCCGCTACGCCACCCTGGACCTGCCCTCCAGCCTGGCCGACGAAGAGGCGTTCGAGCGGTTCGCCCGACCCCAGTCGACGCCGTTCTGGTCCCTGCCCGGCCAGATCCAGCGCATCGAGGACGCAGGCTTTTCCTCCACCGCCTATCGCCTGCGCCTGCAACAGCTGCTGGCCACGCCCCTGATGTTCGCGGCTATGTCCATCCTGGCTGCCGCCTTCTCGCTGAGACTCATGCGGCTGGGCGATCTGGCCAAGATGGCGGTCAGCGCCGTGGTCCTTGGCTTCGCCTTCTTCTTCCTGAACCAGGCTTCGGCCGCCTTCGGATCGGCCGAGGTGGTGCCGCCCTTCCTGGCCGCCTGGCTTCCGGCCGTGCTGACGGCGCTCGCCGCCTTCACCTTGCTGTTCTATACAGAAGACGGCTAAGCGACCCCGCAGGCGGGGGCCTGACGACGAACGAGCGGATACCGGTCTTGAAGCAGCGTAACGGCAGCGCCTCCCAGCGGCAGGGGTCTCGCACCCGGCTCCTCGCCGGCGCGGCCCTGTTCGCCTGCCTGCCTCTCGCCTTCGCAGCGTCTGCCCAGGCCCAGACCTCGCCCGCCACCACGCCTGCCTCGGACCAGCCCGGCCCCGATGGCCTGCCGCCCCGCGCCGTCTACATCGAGGCCGGCTCCGCTAGCCGCGAGGGCGACGTCATTTCGGCGCTCGGCGATGGCGAACGTGTCCTGGCCCGTTTCCAGTCCCACACCCTGCGCGCCGGTCGCGTCACCTACGACATGACCTCCGGTGCCGGAACGGCCGATGAGCGGGTCGAACTGACCAGCCCCGAAGGCGACGTCGTCTACGCCAGCCATCTGGAGCTCGATTCGGACCTCAGGGCCGGGGTTGCCGTCGATTTCGCCACCCGGCTGTCGAACGGGGCCAGCCTGATGGCCGCCACCGCGGTCCGCCGCTCGGCCAACGTCAACGAACTGAACTACGCCCTCTTCACCCCCTGTCCGATCTGCGACGCCGAAGGGAACCCCAAGACCCCCTCGATCTCGATCCAGGCCGAGAAGGTCGTTCAGGACGAGGAACTGCGCGCCATCCTGTTCCGCAACGCCCTGTTCCGCGTCGGTGGCGTCCCGGTGTTCTGGCTGCCTGCCTTCGCGGTGCCGGACCCGACCGTCGAGCGCAGTTCCGGCTTCCTGGTGCCGTCGGTCAACTATGACGAAGGGCGCGGCCTCTCGGTCGAGGCCCCCTATCTGCACGTCGTCTCGCCGTCCGAGGACTGGCTGATCAGCCCCCAGTTCAACACCGACGTCCTGCCCCTGCTGAACCTGCAATGGCGCAGGCGCTTTGCCGACGCCTCGATCGTGGCCCGTGGCGGCTATACCTACGCGCAGAATTTCGGCGACTTCGATCTGGACGGCGACGGCCGCGCCGAGAGCAACGTCGACTTCGGCGATCGCACCAGCCGCAGCTATCTGCTGGCCCACGGCCGCTGGGACCCCGCCGGTCCCTGGCGCGCCGGATTCACCGCCGAGCGGGTCTCGGACAAGACCCTGTTCGACCGCTACGACGTTCGCGACCCCTATCAGGACAACGGCCTGTACTACGGCGACCAGCGCCGGCTGATCAGCCAGCTCTATGCCGAGCGCCAGACCGCGCGGTCCTATGTCTCCGTCGCCGCCTTCTCGATCCAGAGCCTGCGCGTCGATCAGTTCAACCCGATCACCCCGGCGCTGAACATCTTCGAGGACGACAATACCCTGCCGCTCGTCGCGCCCCTGGTCGATGCGCGCTGGGAGCCGGTGGAGCGGATCCTGGGCGGCCGCCTCCGGCTCAAGGGCTCGGCCGTCGCCCTGTCCCGCGACGCCTATGTCGGCGCGCCGGTGCTGCGACCCCAGATCGTGCCCGTCGGCCCCACGACCGGCCTCGGCGGCGTCGACAGCCGTCGCCTGACGCTCCAGGCCGACTGGCGCCGCGTCATCATCACCCCGGGCGGAATCCGGTTCGAGCCCTTCCTCGACACCCGCGCCGACTTCTATTCGGTGTCAGACCTGCCGCGGATGCTGGGGCTCGACAGCGACGCCATTACGCGCGGTCGGGTCACGGCCGGAATCGACGTCGCCTATCCGCTGATCAAGCGGCTCTCGGCGACCTCGGACATCGTCATCGAGCCCCTGGCCCAGCTGTCGATCTCGAACAAGCCCAACCTGGATCCCCGCATCCCGATCGAGGACACCCAGACCTTCGAGCTGGACGAGACCTCCCTGTTCCGCGTCGATCGCCTGCCGGGCTATGACGTCTACGAGGGCGGTGGCCGTCTGACCGCCGGGGCGCGCGCCACCCTGCGCTGGGACGAAGGTCGCACCGCCAGCCTGTTCATCGGCCGCAGCGTCCGCTCGGACGAAGAGGGCGCCTTCCGGATCCCCGTGCCCGACGCCCCCGGACGGCTGTATGATCCCTCCGGCCTGGCCTCGACCACCTCCGACTGGGTGGTCCAGGGCAGTTTCGCGCCGACCCAGGGGATCCGGGGCTGGGGTCACGCCACCCTGGACAGCTCAGGCAACGTCCGCCGCGCCGAGGCCGCCGTCGACGCCACCTGGGGCCGACGCAACGTCGCCGCCGTCAGCTATATCGTCGATCGTTCCAACCCGCAGTCGGGGCCGCTCAACCGGAACTACGAATTCGTCCAGCTGGCAGGCCAGCAGTTCGTCTACGGCAACTGGGGCGTGGCGGTCACGGGCATCGCCGATCTGGAGCGCGACCTGATCACCCGCTCGGAGGTCGGCCTGCTGTTCGACGACGACTGCTTCCGCTTCGAGATCGGATTCCGCCAGGACAACACCCGCGTCAGGCCGTCGGGGCCGTCCGAGGGGGTCTATGTGCGCCTAAACCTCGCCACTTTTGGCGGTACAGGCTATGAGCGAGACGACAGGCGCTGAGCAAGGCGCTTGATGGGGCGCGACCTCCCCGAATATGGGGTCGAGACCGCGCCGCTTTGAGGAACCAGGACTGACCATGCGTTTGATTCGTTGTTCGACCGGCGTCGCCCTGGCCGCGCTCGTCGCCGGGGGCGCGCTCGCCCAGACCACGCCGGTCCAGACCCCAGCGCCCGCCGCCGCCGGGACGCTGAACCCTGCTGCCGAACAGACGCCCGCGACCGCGCCGGCCGCCCCGCCGCAGTTCCAGCTGTCCGAGGGCATCATCGCCACGGTCAACGACCAGATCATCACCTCCTTCGACCTGCGCCAGCGCATGCTGATGATCATCGCCATGAGCCAGGTCCAGCCGACCGAGGAGAACATCCCGGCGATCCAGCAGCAGGCCCTGAACGCCCTGATTGAGGAACGTCTCCAGGTTCAGGAGATCGCCAAATACCCCGACCTGACGATCACCGACGCCGAGGTCGATGAAGAGGTCGCCCGCATGGCCGAGGACGCCGGCACGACCCCGGCCAACTACATGCAGTTCCTCGAACAGGGCGGCATCCGTGCCCGCAACATGCGCGAACAGCTGCGCACCGAGATCGGCTGGCGCGCCCTGGTCGGCGGCCGCTTCAACAACCGCGCCAAGGTGTCCCGCGCCGCTGTCGATCAGGCCATGCGCCAGGTCACCGAGGCCGCCTCCAAGCCCCAGTACCTGATCGGCGAAATCTATATCGAGGCCGCCCGCGTCGGTGGCCAGCAGGCCGCCGTGACCGGTGCCGACCAACTGGTCCAGCAGATGGTCGCCGGCGCGCCCTTCCAGGCCGTCGCCCGCCAGTTCTCGGCCGCCCCGTCCGCCCCGCGTGGCGGCGACGCCGGCTGGGTCGTCCAGGGCACCGTCCAGCCCCCGCTCCAGGCTGCTCTGGATCAGCTTGAGGTCGGCCAGTTGTCGCGTCCGATCCCGGTCGAGGGCGGCGTCTATATCATCTACATGCGCGACAAGCGGTCGGGTGCCGCCACCAGCCTGGTGACGCTGAAACAGATCATGATCGAGGCCCCCGAGACTGCCTCGCCCGAGACCGTCGCCGCGGCCACCGCCCGGCTGGAGGCTCTGCGTCCTCAGCTGACCTGTGACACCATGCTGGCCCGCGCCACCTCGGAACAGGGCCTGCTCGGCTCCGACCTGGGCGAGGCTGACGTCGCCAACCTGGCACCTCAGTTCCAGCAGGTCGCCCGGACGTCGGAGGTCGGCACGGTCTCGACCCCGGTCCGTACCCCGCTGGGCGTCCATCTGGTCGCCGTCTGCGGTCGTCGCGTCGGCGGCGCCGACGCCCCGACCTATCAGCAGGTCGAGGGTCGTCTTCAGAACCAGAATCTGGCCATGCTGGCGCGACGCTACATCCGCGACTTGCGTGCGGACGCCCTGATCGAAATGAAGTAAGCCCGGAGACCTCCATGCCCCCCTCCGAGGATGTCCGGCCCCTGGTCCTCACCCTCGGAGAACCGGCCGGCGTAGGTCCGGAGATCGTCGCCGCCGCCTGGCGTGCGCTCAGCGCGTTCGGCGCGCCCTTCGCCGTCATCGGTGATGCCCGGCTCCTTGCCGACTACGCGCCGGTGCAGACCGTCACTGAACCATCGGATGCGACCGCCGTCTTCGCCCGCGCCCTGCCGGTCATCGACCTGCCCCTGCCGGCCCCGGTCAAGCCCGGTCGCCCCGACCCCGCAAACGCGGGCATGGTCGCCGACTGGATCGAATACGGCGTCAACCTGTGCCTGTCAGGCCAGGCGTCCGGCCTCGTCACCGCGCCCATCGCCAAGGCGCCGCTCTATGCCGCCGGCTTCCGCTTTCCGGGCCACACCGAATTCATCGCCGAACTGACCGCCGACGTCCCCATGCCCGGGACCCGGGGGCCGGTGATGATGCTGACGGCCCGCGACCTGCGCGCCTGTCTGGTCACAATCCACGTCGCTCTCGATCAGGTGCCCGAACTGGTCACCACCGAGCGCGTCACCCGCACCGCCCGGGTCGTCCACGAATCGATGAGGCGCGATTTCGGCCTGACCTCCCCCCGCATCGCGCTCGCCGCCCTCAACCCCCACGCCGGCGAAGGCGGGGCCCTGGGTCTTCAGGAAATCACCGTCCTGAAGCCCGCCGTCGATATCCTGCGCCGCGAAGGGCTGAACATCACAGACCCCAGACCCGCCGACAGCCTGTTCCACGATGAGGCGCGCGCCACCTATGACGCCGTCGTCTGCCTGTACCACGACCAGGCCCTGATCCCGGTCAAGACGCTGGACTTCTGGAGCGGCGTCAACGCCACCCTGGGCCTGCCCATCGTCCGCACCTCCCCCGACCACGGCACCGGCTTCGACATCGCCGGCAAGGGCCTCGTCCGCCCCGACAGCCTGATCGCCGCCATCCGCCTGGCGTCCGAGATGGCGGCGGCGCGGGCGGCGGGCTAGACAGCGATGTGACCGACCTTCCCCCTCTGCGCGAATCCCTCGAAGCCCATGGCCTGCTGGCCAAGAAGAGCTTCGGTCAGCATTTCCTGCTGGACCTCAACATCACGCGAAAGATCGTTCGCCTCGCCGGGCCGTTCGAGGGCCGCGCGGTGATCGAGGTCGGCCCCGGCCCCGGCGGCCTGACCCGCGCCATCCTCGAAAGCGACGCCGGCCCGGTCGTGCTGGTGGAGAAGGACCCCCGCTTTGTCCCCCTGCTGAGCGAGCTCGACGACGGTTCCGGCCGCCTGACCATAGTCCAGGCCGATGCGCTCAAGGTCACCGAGGCCGACCTGACCGCCGGTCCGACCCATCTGGTCTCCAACCTGCCCTACAACGTCGGCACGGCCCTGCTGATCAAATGGCTGACCGGCCCGTGGAGCCCTTGCGCCCTCACCCTGATGTTCCAGAAGGAGGTCGCGGAACGCATTGTGGCGGCCCCTGGAGACGATGCCTACGGCCGCCTCGCCGTCATCTCGCAGGCCGTCGCCGAAGCCCGCATCGTCATGCACCTGCCCGCCGCCGCCTTCACCCCGCCGCCCAAGGTCGCCTCCGCCGTCGTCCACCTGATTCCCCGTGCCGACCGCCCGGACCGCGACACCCTGAAGCGGCTCGAGACAGTCACCGCCGCCGCCTTCGGCCAGCGCCGCAAGATGCTGCGCTCCAGCCTCAAGACCCTGGGCGGCGCAACCCTGTGCGAAGC
>NZ_JBIIAY010000017.1:0-34086 GCF_044239655.1 Brevundimonas sp. | reverse complement strand
CGGCCAGCATCTCCGCGATCGTCGTCGCAAAGGTGGAGATTCGCAGCGGCTTGGACATGACCCGGTCGGCACCGAAGGCCAGAGCCGGATTCAGGAGACTGTTCACATCCATGCTTCCCCCGCTGGAGATGGCCAGGATGCGCACGCTGGAGCGACGCCGCTTCAGCTCGATGATGGTCTCGATCCCGTCCTTGTTGGGCATCAGCATGTCCAGGACGATCAGGTCGACGGTTTCGGCCTCGACGATGCGGAGGGCCTGGTCGCCATCCTCGGCCTCGAGCACGCGATAGCCCTCGCCGGACAACAGTTCGGCCGCAATGGCGCGCAGGGTCGGATCGTCATCCGCGATCAGGACGGTCGTGGTCATGCGGCCTCCCTGGCCACACCCAGCAGGACGTCCAGCGCCATGGGGCGATGGAAATGATAGCCCTGCAGATAGTGCGCGCCTGCAATGCGCAGGAAATCGGCCTGTTCCGCCGTCTCGACGCCTTCGCACACGACCTTCATGCCCAGGGCGCGTCCCACCCCGATAACGGCGTGGATGATGGCGGCGGAGGCCGTGTCGCTGGCGCAGCGTTCGACGAAGCTGCGGTCGATCTTCAGCGTCGTGAACTTCAGCTCGCGCAGGGCATGCAGGCTGGTGAAGCCCGCGCCGAAATCGTCGAGCGCGACATCGAACCCGGCCGCCCGCAGTTGGTCGATGGTGCGGCCGGCGGCCTCGACATCCAGCATGGCGGTCTCGGTGACCTCGACCTCGAGCCGCTCGGGCGGAAAGTCCAGCGCCCGCGCCGCCGCCACCACCCGCGCAGCGAAGCCGGGGGCCTGGAACTCGGAGGCGGAGGCGTTGATCGACACGCGGATGTCCGGCCGGTCACGCAGGTCCTGCATGGCCCGCGTCAGCACGAAATCCGTCAGCCGCGTGATCCCGCCCTCGGCCTCCAGGCGCGGGATGAAGGCGTCGGGGCTCAACCGGCCATGCTGCGGGTGGGTCCAGCGGATCAGGGCCTCGACCTTGCCCGACAGCTCTCCCCGCCGTTCGACCAGGGGCTGATAGACCAGATGCAGGTCGCCGCGTTCGATGCCGACCGCCAACTCCTCGTCGGCGCTCAGCCGCACGAGGGGTGCGTCTGCCGGTTCCGCCATGGCGGTCAGGGTCAGGGCGACCAGGGACTGGATCGCCTCGGTCCCGAGGGCCGACGCCGGCTCACCGGAACGCGACGCCGTTTCGATCCGCGAGGCCTCGCGCGCCACCGCCGCCGCGCCCAGGCTCAGGCTCATGGACTTCAGCGCATGGGCCGCGCGGGCCAGGCCGTCCGCGTCATTGGCGGCCGCGGCCTCGACGATCTCGGCCAGCCGCAGGGGTGCGTTGGTGGCGTACAGGGCGTGGACCCGGTCGACGAAATCGGCCTTGCCGTTGCGCCCCATGGCCATCAGTTCGCCCCGGATCGTGGCGTCGAACAGGTCCGGTCGCTCGGCCTCGGGCATAGCTTCGGGCGCAGGCGTCGCGACCGGCAGGGCCACGACCGATCCGACCACCGCGCTGTCGCCACAGAACCGGGCCAGTTCGCGCACCAGATCGTCCAGGGTGAAGGGCTTGTGGATCACCCCGTCCATGCCCGACGCCTTCCAGGCGTCTGCGCCAGAGCCGACGACATGGGCCGTCAGGGCGATGATCACGGCGCGAGGCCGCCCGGTCTCGGCTTCTTCGGCGCGGACCACCCGCGTCGCCTCGAAGCCGTCAAGCACGGGCATGGACCCGTCCATCAGCACCATGTCGAAGCTCTGGGCCCGCAGGCGTTCGACCGCCTGCTGGCCGTCGTCGGCGGTGAAGGTCTCGACCCCCAGGCGTGACAGGGCCTCGGTCGCCACCTCGCGGTTCACCTCGGAATCGTCCACCACCAGCACCCGCACCCCGGGGAAGGTGGTCCCGGCCGGAACGCCGGCCTTCTGGTGCGTCAGGCGCGGCTGCACACCGTCGTGCATCTGGCCGATCACGTCGCGCAGGTCGGCCTGGCGCAGCGGCTTGACCATGACGCAGGCGGTCGGCGACGCCGCGACCACGGCTTCGGCCAAGCCTTCGTTGTCACAGACGACCAGGGCCGGGCCCGACACGGACTGACCCGCCGCGACGATCGCCGCACCTTCGGCCTCGTCCGTCGCGATGACGCCCCACGCCGCCAGATACATCAGCACGGCCCGCCGCGTCTGGGACGACAGTCCCCGAACGCTGACCGACCATCCGGCCTTGATCGGCAGCGCTTCGGGCGTCTGCGCAGCCGCCTCCAGCGGCGCGGTGAAGGCAAAGGTCGAGCCCTCGCCGACCGTGCTGGCCAGGGCCCATTCGCCGCCCATCGACCGCACCAGCCGGTCGCAGATCGCCAGGCCCAGCCCGGTGCCGCCATGGGTCCGCGTCGTGCTCTGATCGGCCTGGGTGAAGGCCTCGAACAGGGTCGGCAGCTTGTCCGCCGGGATGCCGGGTCCGGTGTCGTGGACCGACACCCGCACCCGCGCCGGATCGGCCGGATCGCGGTCTATGGCGATCAGCACGCCCCCCACGTCCGTGAACTTGATGGCGTTGTTGACCAGGTTGCCGATCACCTGCCGCAGCCGGGTCGGGTCGGCCATCACGATGGGCAGGCGCGGATCGACGAACACCGCCAGGTCCAGCCCCTTGCCGGCGGCTTTTTCCGAGAACAGGCTGGCGACATCCTCGGCCGCGTCGGCCAGATCGACCTCGACGGCCTCCAGATCCATCTTCCCCGCCTCGACCTTGGAGAAGTCCAGGATGTCGTTGATGATGCTGAGCAGGGACTTGCCCGACTTGGAGATGACGTCGGCATAGCGTTGCTGGCGTTTCGGCAGGTCCGAGGTCGCCAGCATGTCGCTGAGCGCCAGGATGCCGTTCAGCGGCGTGCGGATCTCGTGGCTCATGACCGCCAGGAAGTCCGACTTGGCCGCATTGGCCTGTTCGGCCGCATCGCGCGCGACGACCAGTTCTTCGGTCCGGGCGGCGACCTCGCTCTCCAGCCCCTCCACCTGTGCGGCGATGAGGGCGTCGCGCTCGCGGATGCCGGACAGCATGGTGTCGATGCCGGCGACCAGATCGGCGACCTCGCCGTCGGCACGGATATCGACCCGGGTCGAGAAATCCTTCGTCTCGTGGACCCGGCGCACCAGACCGGCCAGGCCGACGATCGGCCGGCTGATCCCGCGCGCCATCCTGAGCGCCACCAGCAGCCCGGCCAGCACCGCGACCAGCGCGCCTGCCAGTGTGGTCCAGATGGTGGACAGGACCCGGCCGCGCAGTTCCGGGGTCTGGCTGAACAGGGTGATCGAGCCGACCGGAAGACCCTCGTGCATGACCGGGACCGTGGTCTGGATCGAGCCAGTATTGAGCACCGACCACAGCGACAGCTCGCCGTCCTCGCCGTCCATGGTGGCGTCGGTGATCAGACGGGCCCCCGCACCGGTCTCGGCCAGCAGGCCGTGGCTGTCGGATTCGATGCGCGCATAGCTGATGCCCGGCATCTGGCTGACCGAGCGGATGGCGGTGAATCCGCCTCCGCGATTGCCGTCATAGACCGCTTCCGAAGCCAGGGATCCGATGACCCGCGCGGTCTGGGTCAGGCGGCTGGTTTCCAGCGTGGCCTGTCGTCTCAAGTCGATCCAGGTCGACATGGTCGCCGAGACGAGGAACGATGCCAGTAGAGAGGCCAGAACCAGAATGGACAACTTGCGCGCGATACCGCCCTTGTTGCCGCTTCTGGTCTTTTGACTTTTGGCGATCACGCCAATCTCCCGCAACGCCTCAAGCGGTGAGCTATACCTGACGTTAATGACCCGACCCTTAAGGTGGCCGCTGGATCAGAAGATCTGGGATGGGGTCTGTCAGCCCCAGGGTCGATATCGATGAGTGGTTTCTTTTACGTACTGGATGAGGAGGCGCGGATCCTCTTCGTCGACGACGACCCGATCCTGCGCGAGTTCGCCCAGGTGAACCTCGCCTCGGCCGCGGCCGAGGTCGATGTCGCCGCCGACGGGATCGAGGCCCTCGATATGCTGTCGCGCCGTCGCTACGACCTGCTGCTCGTCGATCTGGAAATGCCGCGCATGGACGGGTTCGAGCTGCTGGCCCGGCTGCGCGCCGATCCCGAGACCGCCCACCTGCCCGTGATCGTCGAGACCGGCCGCGAGGACGTGGACGCCATCGATCGCGCCTTTCGCGCCGGGGCCACCGCCTTCGTCACCAAGCCCATGAACTGGCGGCTGCTGTCCTATCAGCTCCGCTTCACCCTGCGCGCCGCCCGCGCGGAGGCCGCACTGCGTGACCAGTGCCGCGCCGCCGTCCCCGTTGCCGCATGAAGACCCTCGTCCGCTGGATCGCGCGCGCCCGGCGCCGCCTCGGCGGATTCGGCCGCAATGAGCGCGGCAACATCGCTCTGATGTTCGCCCTGTCGGCCCCGGCCGTCGTCCTGATCGCCGTGGGGGCCATCGACCTGGGCAATGTCCAGTCCAACCGGGTCAAGCTTCAGGACATCGCCGACACGGCGGCCCTGGCCGGCGCCAACGAACTGGGCCTGGCCATCGATGACGCCACCGCCGTGGAACGGGCCCATGCCTTCGTCGCCGGCCACCTGTCGGAGTGGCCCAAGGGTCCGACCGTGACACCGGTGATCCAGGTCGTCGAGCAGGACGACCAGCGGGTGATCGAGGTCACCCTGAACGGCCACACCCCGTCCTTCTTCGCCAACATGCTGCCGCCCGGCGGCTGGAAATACAGCGCCCAGGCCCGCGCCGTCTCGGTCGCCATGACCCCGCTCTGCGTCCTGGTCAGCGGCGGGTCGGGCTCCAAACTGCTCAACGTCAAGAATACCGGCCGGATCTCTGCCCCCGAATGCCTGGTTCACTCAAACCGCGACATTCTGGTCGAGGGTGGTTCGATCGGTGCCTATCAGGTCCAGGCCGTGACCTCGGCGACCGGCGTCATCAGCCCCGACCCCGGCACCGGCGCCGCCCCGATCGAGGATCCGTTCAAGGATCTCAAACTCACTCCCCCCTCGCCGTGCAAGCTGATCGACCTGGCGTTTCCGAAAAATCTGCTGATGGGCACCTTCCGCCTGTCGCCCGGCGTCCACTGTGGCATCTACATCTTCGGCGGTAACTCCCAGCTGATCCTCGATCCAGGGGAACACTGGTTCATGAACGGCATACTCCAGATGCGCGATTACGCGCGCCTGACCGGCTCGGACGTGGTCCTGTTCTTCGACAAGCAGTCGAATTTCGACTTCATGGGTCACAGCACCGTCAATCTGGAAGGGCGCAAGCGCGGAGCCTTTGCGGGTATGGTCATGGTCGCCGAGCGCGGAAACATCAAGAATTTCACAATCTCCAGCGACAACGTCGATAGCCTGCTGGGCGTGATCTACGTGCCGGACGCCCAGCTGATCGTCGAAGGCGGCAACAACGACGTCGCGCGCGACAGCGCCTGGACCGTCATCGTCGCCAAATCCCTCCAGCTCAAGGGCGCGCCCTCGCTGATCATCAACGCCAACTACAGCGCTTCCGACGTCCCCGTCCCGACCGGCGTCGGTCCGCGCGGCGGCGGATCACAACTCGTCCACTAGGCCCAGGAAACAGGAGACCGCCATGGCACTCGAAGCCGAAAGTGTCGCCCAGGCGGGCGAGGTGGATCCCGGCGCGCGGCAGGCCAGGTCCGAGCGACGTGGCAAGGACCGCCGCTTGGGCCAGACCCGCATCAACAAGGCCGCGCCGCGACGCTCGCTGATGAAGATCTGCGGGGCCTGGGCGACCGCCATGTCCTTCGCCATCTTCGCCATCGTCTTCATGGCCACCACGACCCTGCTGGAACGGACCCCGTGGATCGCCCTGTCGGTCGCGGGCATGGCGGTGATCACCTCGGTCTTCGCCCTGATGCTGGGCAGTATCGAGCAGCGGCTGATCGAGATCCGGCTGGAGCTGATGATGGCCAACGGCGGCATGCGTCAGGCCGACCGCCGCCAGGGCGAACGCCGCACCGGCTCATCCCCCGCCGACCGCGCCGGATCCGCCGAGGACAGGCGCGGCGCCGCTTAGCTCAGTTGCCTCGACGGTCGCAGGTCATCTGGTAGAAGCTGGAGTTGACGTCGGCTGACAGGCCGATGCGACCGCCGTCCAGGACACGTCCCCCATAGCCGTCCCAGGGACCGCCGCTGAACCGCAGGCGACGACTGGCGGCGTCATAGCTGTAGCGGCCGGTCACGCCCTGGGCATTGGCGTATCGGCCGCCGCCGAGAATCCGCAGGGTCAGGTTTCCCGCCGCTCCGCTGACGCACTGGTACAGGCCCGTCGCCGGGCCACCGGTTGTGGAGGTTGAGGGGTTGGGCACCGCCGGCGTTCGGGGCGCGGGTGTCGGGGTATTCGGCTGGCCCCCCGGTGCTGCGCTGAGCATGAAGGCGGCATAGGTGTCGGTGAAGGACTGGCCGTCGACCCGGATGACGCAGGCCGTGCCGTTCAGGGACACCACCGTCGCCGGACGCCCCGCCGGGCTCAGCACCCGCTGTCCGACGGTACAGCGGTCGAGAGCCGAGGCGGGGCTCGTCAGGCCGAGGACCGCGATCGCCGCACCCAGAGCGATCAGGACCGCAACGATGGCGCGGTGGCCCCGCCGGTGTCGTGTCACGACGCGGGAGCCTTCGGATCGGCGCGGGCCCACGACGGCAGCAGCCGGATCGGACCGCCACCGCAGTTGGCGGCATAGCTGTTGGTCGCCTCGACCTCATTCCTGAGGATGACGCACAGCTTCCAGTCGTTGGGCAGGCCCATGGTGGATCCCAGCACGATCGACCCGCGTCCGAACGGCGGACCCGCTGCAGGTCTGGCCGCCGTCTGCGTCGCCGGTTGACCGCCGAGCGGACGGACGTGGATGTCGCGCCGGATCGTCCGCGTGTGGTTGCAGCTGACCTCATAGGCACCCTGGAAGGCCTCGATCACGGTACATCGGTCCCAGAAGCCGGGTTCGACCGGATCCTCGACCTCGACCTCGGTGTAGGCGGCCAGCACGGGGGCGGGGGGTGCGGCGGGTGCAGCCGGGACGACAGACGCGGTCGGTGCGACGGCCGGTGCGGCAGGGATGGCGGGCATCACCGGCGCGACGGGGTCCGCCACCAAAGGGGGCGTCGGGATCACGGGCGCGGGCGTGGCCTCGGTCGGGACCGGGGCGTCGGGAATGTCCTGGGCCAGCGCCGCCGACGAGACGCCGAGGGTCAGAACCGCCGCCAGGGCTGCGAAAGACAGGACGCGCATCAGTAGCCCCCGGGAGCGATGTTGCGCAGTGACGCACCGTCGTTGGCGATCAGGTTTCCGGCACCCCCGGCCACGATGTTTCCTGCGCCTCCGGCCAGGATGCTGGCGGCGATGATGTTCCCCGCGCCTCCGGCAATGATATTGCCTGCGCCACCGGCAACGATATTGCCTGCGCCGCCCGCCACGATGTTTCCGGCACCGCCCGCGACGATGTTGGAGCTGGAGACGCCTCGCGAGGCCAGCAGGGCCCGACCGGGTTGCAGACCGGAAAGGGGCGTCGTCGAGCTGATCCGGTAGGTCGCTCTCCCGCCGCTGGTCGCCGTGTACCATTTCTGGTTCATTCCGCCGTGACAGCTCCATCCGACGATGCGGGCACCCGATGCGCGATTTCCACCTTCGATGTCGGCGCAGAGACCCAGTTCGTTGCGCAGTTCGCCATTGGCCTGAATGCCCCAGCGCTGGTTCTGGCCATTGTTGCAGCCGGCCGCCGACAGGGGCGAGCCCTGACCGTTCGACTGAAGGCAGGTCTGGTTGCCCAGCGAAATCATCCCGTAGCTGCCCGAGACGAACCGCCACCCCTGGGCGCCGCGGCCCGACTGGCAGGTCGCGTACATGATGACGTTGCTGTTGCCGACGTCGAGGCAGTGGCCGATCTGGTAGTAGCTGGCGATGGTGGGGGTGCCGCCGCTGACCGTGACGGTCACCTGGGCGCGGGCGACCCCGGCGAAAGCGGTCAGGCCGAGCGCGGCCACGGCGGCGATAACGAGGCGATGCGACATGGTATCCTCCGGTACAGTGGGGGCGCTCAGGCCCCGGTGAAGACAAGAATGACGGCGACCACCAGGAAGGCCGCGCCGACGAAGACGCCGGCGAAACGCAGGGTGCGGACGTCGCCCGTGGGTTCCAGAACGGCATAGCCGGGCTTGTCGGGGTCGTAGCGAGCCTCGATCTCGGCCCCGGACGGGTAGCGGGTCAGGACGGCGTCGGCCTGCTCGCCGGTCAGATTGGTCTGGACGAACGACAGCCGCGTCGACTGATGCTGGGTGCCCTGCACCTCATAGGCGTATCGGACCGTGGCCCAGCGACCGCCCTTGGAGTTCTGGTTGATCTTGGACTCGACGATCCGGGCCCGGACGATCGGCCAGTGCCGCGCCGCCCGGATCTTCGCCTCGGCGCGTGACGCCATCCAGAAGGTCAGGATGGGCGCCAGAACGCCGGGGATGACGGCGAACAACAGGATGGACAGGCCCGGCATCGTCTCCTCCTCATGCGACGGAAGCGACAGCTTCGCACCGCCTGCGAAACCTGCGGTGGGGCTCCCCCGTCTGCCAAGAGACTTGCGACGAAGCCGCCTCCGGGCACGACGAACAGGGTTGGACGAACGCGGAATGCGCTTCAAAGTGGAGCGATGGCCTTCGGGCGAAGGGGGGCGGACGATGTGGCGAGTGGCGGTGGGGCCCATCTGGCGACTGGTGGTGACCCTGTGGGTGTTCGGTTACGCCCTGGTCGATCTGACCGCCGTCTTGCAGGGTAAGGGCCCTCCCGGCCTGATGTTCATCTGCTGCCTGCCGCAGCTGGCGCTGGGCCTGGGGTTGTCGTTCGGCCTTCTGATGCTTCTTCACGCGACCGAGCGCTGGCATCCGGTCCTGCGCTGGCCCGTCATCGCTGCGGCTGTTCTGGCTGCCGGTCTCGTCCAGACGGTCTTTGATCTCTGGGTGCTCGTCACCCTTGCCCGTACGATCCTGCCGCAATGGCTGACCTGGGCGGACCTTGCGGCCAATGTCTATCTCGGGCGGATGGGCCAGGTTCTGATCCTCTATGTCTGGACCTTCAGCCTGATCCTGGCCTCCAAACTGACTATCCGCGCCAACGATCACGCGCGCGAGGTCGAGGCCCGCGCCGCCGCGCTGGAAGTCGCCAACCAGAAGGCCGAGGCCTCGATGCTGCGCATGCAGCTCAATCCGCACTTCATGTTCAACGCCCTGAACAGTGTCGCCGGTCTGGTCGTCACGGGCCGCGAGCGTGACGCCGAGCGGATGATCGGCCTGCTGGCCGACTTCCTGCGGGCCTCGCTGAACTCCGACCCCTCCAGCGATGTGGCCCTGGAAGAGGAGCTGGCGACCCTGACCGCCTATCTTCAGATCGAGGAGATCCGGTTCGGCAACCGCATGACCCTGGAGATCGAGACCGACCCCGACGTTCTGGACGTCCGGATCCCCAGCCTGCTTCTCCAGCCCCTGGCCGAGAACGCCGTCAAATACGGCGTCGCTCCCTTCACCCATCGCGCGACGATCCGCACCGGTGCGCGCGAAGTGGGCGGAGAACTTGTTCTGACGGTCGAAAACCGGTCCGGTCACCGCGCCGGTCAGGCCGCCGCCTCCGTGCGTCACCCGAATGACAATCAGCGTCGGCAGGGGATCGGTCTGGCGAACACGCGCCAGAGGCTGGCGGTGGCCTATGGCGATGCGGCCTGGATGACCGTCATGCCCCTCGACGACGGATTTCGCGTCGAGATCGGTCTGCCCCTGCGACGCGGGCAGCCGCGATGAGGGTCCTGCTTGCGGACGACGAACCCCTGGCCCGCGACCTGTTGCGCCATCTGCTCACCGAACAGCCGGGGGTGGAGGTGGTGGGCGAGGCCGGGGACGGGCGCGAGGCGGGCGAACGGATCGCCGCCCTGGATCCGGACGTGCTGATCATCGACATCGAGATGCCGGAGATGGACGGGATGGCGGCGGCCGGGCTTCTGCACGGTCGCGACCGGCCGGCGGTCATCTTCGCCACGGCCCATTCCGACCGGGCGCTGGACGCCTTCGACATCGATGCAGCCGACTACCTTCTGAAGCCGATCCGCCGTGAGCGCCTCACCGAGGCCCTGAACCGCGCCCGGCGGCGTCTGGAGCAGGTCGGGGACGCGGACGTCTCGGGCCTTGAACCCCCGGCCGACGACGGAATCTGGGTCGCCGTCCGTCAGGGTCAGGTCCGTGTGCCGTTGTCGGAGGTTTCCCACGTCACGGCGGCCCGGGATCACGTCTATCTGCATCTCGACGGCCGCACCTGGATGCACCGGATCACCATGGCCCGGCTCGAAGCCTTGGCGACCCCGCACGGACTGGTGCGCATTCATCGCTCGGGCATGGTCCGGCCGTCTCGCGTGGGAGCCGTCGTCCATTCGGGCAAGAGCATGCAGGTCCGGCTCGACAACGGCGCCTGCCTCCCTGTCGGTCCCGCCTACCGCCGTCTGGTCCGCAGCTGGCCGGCATAGAGGGCCTTGATCGCTTCAACGCCCGCTGGGGGAGTCTGCAAAGCGGCAAGACGTCACGGTTAACGGAATATTCAAGCGGCGGGACCACAGCAGAGTTTCAGTCCGGCGGTGCGGTCAATGGTCCCGAAAATCTGGCTCCAGGTCTCAAGTTACGCCAGCATCATTCTGGCGACTTCGGTGATGACGGTGCTCATGTCTGCCCCACCCGCCTCTGCCTTTGCGGTGGCGGCAGCCTTTCCGCCCTGGTGGAGCGCCGACGACGTTCGCAACGCGGTGGAACCGGTGGGTGTGATCACCGCAGCGGGCCGGACACCGAACGTCGTCACGGTCTACGGCGGAAACAATCTCCAGCTTCGGCTGAGGAAAGCGGGGGCCTGGCTTATTCTCGACCCCCGGCTCGTTGCATGCGGTCCACAAGCGAAGTTCTCACGATGATCTTTCAGCCACGCGATCTCGAACATCAGCGCACGATCGGCAGCACGGTCATACTGGTCCTCGTCTGGACCCTTGCGGTCGGAAGCCTGGTCCAGACCCTGCTTCTCGGCTCAAATCTGGTCGCCGGTCTGGCTCCATCCCTGATGCTTGCGGGATGTCAGACGGCGGTCTGGGTGACACTGCGAGCGCGGGCAAGCGGCCGCATGCTGTCTGCGATCCTGTTGATGGCGCAGGTGTCGACGCTGGTTGCCGGCCTCGCTGGACATGCCTTCCAGATCGACATGCACATGGCCTACTTTGCCGCCCTGGCCGCAGTCGTCATCTATTCCGACTGGCGAGCGATCGTCGGGGGTGCCGCCACAGTCGCCGTCCATCACCTCGTGCTGAGTTTCGTCCTGCCTGACCTGGTGTTCCCGGGGTCGGCGGATCTGGGTCGGGTCGCCTTCCATGCCATCATCCTGGTGGTAGAGGCTGCCGTCCTGACGTGGAGCGCCGCCAGCGTCACGGCGATGTTCGCCGCCAACGAACTCAGCCGTTCCAAGGCGGACGAAGCCACGGCCCGCGTTGTGGAATCGGCCTCGGCGCTTGACGTATCGCGCGCCGAGGCGGACCGCCTGGCGGCGGAAAAGGCGGAATTCGATCTGGAGGTCGCGCGCGAACAGGCCATGGTCGTGGACCAGACGGCAGACGCGCTCAGTGCCCTCGCGCACGGTGACATGACCTATCGGATCCCGGGAACATTCCCCGGCCGATACGCCAGGCTGCAGCAGGATTTCAACGCAGCGATCAGCGCCTTGCAGGAGGACATGATCGTCATCGAGGCCAATGCCCGCTCGATCGGCACGGGCGCGGGCGAGATCAGTCAGGCGTCCCACGACCTGTCACACCGGACCGAACAACAGGCGGCCAGTCTGGAACAGACTGCTGCGGCACTGGACGAAATCACCGCGACCGTGAATCGCACGGCCGCTGGAGCGAAGCAGGCTTCGGCGACGGTGCAGGCGGCTCGCGGTGACGCGGAAACCAGCGGAGTGATCGTCCACGACTCGATTGCCGCGATGGACGCCATCCACGCTTCGGCCCAGCAGATCAGCCAGACCATCAGCGTCATCGACGAGATCGCCTTCCAGACCAATCTGCTGGCGCTGAACGCGGGGGTCGAGGCCGCGCGGGCAGGCGAAGCGGGTCGTGGCTTTGCCGTCGTCGCGTCCGAAGTCCGGGCGCTGGCCCAGCGCTCTGCCGAAGCCGCCAAGGAGATCAAGATCCTGATCTCCAGTTCGACCGAGCAGGTGAACTCGGGCGTTGAACTGGTCGGTCAGACCGGAGAGGCGCTTCAGCGCATTGTCGGCCGCGTCGCCGAGATTGACGGCCTGATATCAGAAATCGCGGCATCCGCCCAGGAACAGGCCACGGGGCTGCGGGAGATCAACACGGCGGTGAACCACATGGATCAGGTCACCCAGCAGAACGCCGCCATGGTCGAACAGTCCACCGCCGCCAGCCAGGGCCTGACCAGCGAGGCCAATCAACTGATCGGTCTCATTTCAAGGCTCAAGCTGAACAGGGACACAGCGCTCACGCCTCTGCGGCAGCTGACGCAAGCGTCCGCAATGAAAGCGGCTGCATAGCCGCCCACCCGCATGGCCGTTCGCCCGATACCGGGTCCATGTCCTATGGGAAGAGGTGGTGCCGCTTAGGTGACTCGAACACCTGACCCCCGCATTACGAATGCGATGCTCTACCAGCTGAGCTAAAGCGGCCTATGGCGCGGGCGGTATCGTCCGGCGCGAGGAGGGCTCTTTATACGGCGGGGCGGGGATTGCCAAGCGCCTCTAGCAGGCTTGTCTCGTCGGGTCGGGCGGCGATGCGGAGGGCGGCGAAACCGAGGGCCTCCAGCGGCCCGGCGACCTGGGGTGACAAGGCGACGGCGGTGCGACCGGCGGCCGTGAGTGGATCAAGGCACTGCGTCAGTGCCTCGGCGGCGCGGGCGGAATGGACGAGGACGATGTCGAAGGCAGCGGGCGTCTGCACAGCCGTCTCGACCGTCTCGTAGACCGGCATGGACCGGACCGGAACGCGACCGGCCAGCAGACCGGCCATGTCCGCAGAGGGGCTCACCGCGCCGGGCACCAGCAGGACCCCCGGTCCGCGCGACAGACCTCGGGCACCCCATTCGCGGGCGATGAGGGTCGCCAGATCCTCGGCGTCGCCCCCCGCCGAGCGGACATCGGTGAACCCCCGATCGCGCGCGGCCTGTGCGGTGCGGTGGCCTACGGCGAAGACGGGCCAGTCGCGGCGCAGGGTCAGGTCGGCGAAGATCAGGCCGTTGACGCTGGTGAAGGCGAGGGCGGCGACGTCGCCGAGATCAAGGTCGGCTGCCTTCTCCAGCGGCCGGACCTCCAGAAGGGGCACCACGACCGGGATGAAACCCAGATCGCGGATAGCCTCGGCCGTTCGCGCGGCACCCGGTGCGGTGCGGGTGATCCAGACGCGGGGCCCGTCCTCGCTGGTCCCCGTCGTCCCGGTCACGGCCTCAGCCCTCGGTGCGCTGGTCGCCGGCCATGGCGTGAACCTGGGCGCCGAGCGACTGGCCGAGCGCACGGGCGGCGGCCTCGGCATCGGCGGCATGGATGTCGCCCAGTGTCCCCGATCTGCGCCAACGGGCCGAGCCGTCGGGGCTCAGCATCTCGGTGGTCAGCAACAGGTGCCCGTCGCCGAAGGTCGCATGGGCCCCGACCGCCGTACGGCAAGATCCCTCCAGCGCGATCATGGCCCCGCGCTCGGCGGCGACGGCCAAGGCGGTGGCGGCATGGTTCAGGGCGGCGATCCAGGGCGCGTGCAGATCGGTCCCGGCCGCGTCCTCTCGCGTCTGGATGGCCAGCGCCCCCTGCCCCGGCGCTGGCAAAAAGGCGTCGAGCGACAGCCTCTCGCGGATCGCCTCGGACCGCCCCAGCCGGTTGAGGCCCGCCGTGGCCAGAAGGATGGCGTCGAACTCCCCCTCGGCCAGCCGGCGCAGACGCGTATCGACGTTGCCGCGCAGCATCTGGATGTCCAGATCGGGCCGCAGGGCCAGGGCCTGGGCCTGACGCCGCAGCGAGGCGGTGCCGAGCCGGGCACCCACCGGCAAGGCGTCGAACGACGCGTGATCCCGGCTGCAAAACGCGTCGGACGCATCTTCGCGCATCGGTATCGCGGCGATGCACAGGCCGTCGGGCTGTTCGGCCGGGACATCCTTCATCGAGTGGATGGCGATGTCGATGCGGCGGTCCAGCAGCGCCTCCTCGATCTCCTTGGTGAACAGGGCCTTGCCGCCGATTTCGAGCAGGCGACGGTCCTGCACCCGGTCGCCGGTGGTGACGATCTCGACCAGGGGCACCTGCTCGACCGACACCCCCATGGCGGCGGCGATGGCGCGCTGCATCATGCCGGACTGGGCCAGGGCCAGGGCGGAGCGGCGGGTGCCGATGCGAAGTATGGGGGACATGAGGCGTTGCGGGAACCGGAGGGGGTCGCTACCTCGACCCGATGACTATCGGCGCGGACTATAGCAGCGGGCGGGAGCGGGCAACCGGCGACCTGACCGTCCTCGGCCTGGAGACGAGCTGCGACGAAACGGCGGCCTCGGTCGTGCGGCTGGGCGTGGACGGGGCGGCCACCGTCCTGTCCTCGGTGATCCATTCCCAGATCGACGACCACGCGGCCTATGGCGGGGTGGTGCCCGAGATCGCGGCCCGCAGCCATGTCGAGATGATCGCGGGCGTGACCCGGCGGGCAATGGCGGAGGCCGGCCTTGGCTACGACGGCTTGGACGGAGTCGCGGCGACGGCGGGGCCGGGTTTGGTCGGGGGGGTCATGGTGGGCCTCAGCTTCGGCAAGGCGGCGGCCCTGGCGCGGGGCCTGCCCTTCATCGCCGTCAACCATCTGGAGGGTCATGCGGTCTCGGCAAGGCTGGGACGGCCGGTCGATTACCCCTTCCTCCTGCTGCTGGTTTCGGGCGGTCACTGCCAGTTGCTGGAGGTGCGCGGCATCGGCGACATGAGCCGGTTGGGCACCACCATCGACGACGCGGCCGGAGAGGCCTTCGACAAGATCGCCAAGGCCATGGGGCTGGGTTATCCCGGCGGTCCTGCTCTGGAGACGCTGGCCGCGACCGGCGACGGATCAAACATCGCCCTGCCGCGCGCCCTCCTGGACCGCAAGGACTGCGACTTCTCCTTCTCCGGCCTGAAGACGGCGGCGTCACGCCTGGCCCAGGCGTGCGAGACCGACCGGGACCGCGCCGACCTCGCCGCCGCCGTCCAGACCGCCATCGCGCGCCAGCTGTCGGAGCGGTCCGAGCGGGCGATGAAGGCCTATGCCGAGCGGCATGACCACCGCCTCTTCGTCGTCGCCGGCGGTGTCGCGGCGAACAAGACTGTTCGGTCCACGCTGGAAGCGACCGCTGCGAAACACGGCTTCGACTTCCTCGCCCCGCCCATGGCCTATTGCACCGACAATGCCGCGATGATCGCCCTGGCCGGGGCGGAACGGCTGCGGCTCGGCCTGACGTCCGACATCGACACCGCCGCCCGTCCCCGTTGGCCCCTCGACGAAGCCCGCGCCCTGGCCGACCCCGTCCACGCGCCGGGGCGCAAGGGTGCCAAGGCTTAGGGCGCGTCTAGGCTCACTCAGACCCTTGCTGGGTCACGTTCCGAAGCGAAGCCCGACAGTACCTTGTAAGAATGCGAGTGCGAGTAACCCGGCTACAACGACAACGCCAACCAACACATATGCCGCATAAAACCAGAGCGCTTCCTTGAAGGAGAAGCCTTGCACTCCCGCGGATGCGGCGAAGAGGAACACTAACGCGTACTGAAAAACGAAGGGCCCTGCGGCTTGCCGGGCGTCGAACCTCGCATACAACAGCAACAGAATGCATGTTCCCGCCCCGTAGAGGATCGTCGCGACTATCCGTCTTTTCAGCTCTGGATTGGGCCTGTTGAGAGAGCCTCTCACCCGGCGATTTCGCATTCGGCCTGTTCCCTTTGTCACCGCCGCGTCGTTAAGAGGGTTGCACCACGACAAGAATGGTCCTGCAACACGTCAGTAGGTAGCGAGGCTCAGATGCAGTTTCAGACGGCGGGCGTCATCGGCGCGGGCGCCTGGGGTACGGCCCTGGCCCAGGTCACCGGCTGGGCGGGGCTCGACACCCTGCTTCAGGCCCGCGAGCCGGAGGTCGTCGAGAGCATTCGCGATCGTCGCATCAACGAGGCCTTCCTGCCCGGCGTCACCCTCGACGACCATGTGCATGTGACCCCCGACCTGGCCGATCTGGCCGGGTGCGACCTAATCCTGGCCGTGCCCCCGGCGCAGCATCTGCGCTCGACCATGGCCGCCTTCGCCCCCCATTATCGGCCCGGCGTTCCCATCGTCCTGTGCGCCAAGGGGATCGAGCGCGGCACGCTGAAGCTGATGACCGAGGTCCTGGCCGAAACCATCCCGAACGCCACCGTCGCCGTCCTGTCGGGCCCCAGCTTCGCCGCCGACGTCTCGCGCGGCCTGCCCACCGCCGTCACCCTGGCCTGCGAGGACGCCATGCTCGGCGAGGCCCTGATGCAGGCTCTGTCGGCACCGGGTTTCCGGCCCTATCTGGCGACCGACCTGATCGGCGCCGAGGCGGGCGGCGCGCTCAAGAACGTGCTGGCCATCGCCTGCGGCATCGTCGAGGGCCGGGGCCTGGGCCGCAGCGCCCACGCCGCCCTGATCACCCGGGGCTTCGCCGAGATGACCCGGTTCGCGGTGGCGCTTGGAGCGCAGGCCGAAACCGTCGCCGGCCTGTGCGGTCTCGGCGACCTCGTCCTGACCTGTTCCAGCCCCCAGTCGCGCAACATGAGCCTGGGTCTCGCCCTGGGTCAGGGCCAGTCGGTGCAGGAAGCCCTCGCCGGCAAACGCTCCGTCGCCGAAGGCTACGAAAGCGCCCCCGCCGTCCGGGAACTCGCCGCCCGCCTCGGCGTCGAGACCCCCATCTGCGAAGCCGTCGCGGCGGTGCTGGCGGGGGAAACGACGGTCGACGTCGTCATCGAACGCCTGCTGTCGCGACCGCTGAAATCGGAACGGGAATAGGCCCGAGGCGCCGAACGCCCGCGTTCCGCGTTGATGCCGAGGTCCGCTTTCGACCCAAAGCAGTCCTTGCGACTGTCATCAGATAAGTGAGACCGTGGTTCAATGGACAATACCACACAGGACATGTCGGTGGCCTACGTCGATGGCCTCGCACCCGGCATGGTCATCCAGTTCGGCACGGGCGATTGGCGTGATGGCTCGGTCAAAGGCGTTGCGATCAGCGAAGAGGCGTTCGACCAACTGGAGCCAGCGATCCGTGCTGCCATCCCTGACTGGTATGGCGGTGCCCGTTACAGCGTCACCGCCATCACCCCGTCGAGCTTGGTGGCGTTAATCGCGGCCATCGGCACGCTGGTCTATGACGACCCAGCTACGATGAAGATGATCGGCCAAGTGAATGATTGGCTAGCTCTGACGCATAAACGGGGCGATGCGGTCAGCATCTTCGGCATCTGATCAACAGTCCGCTTTTCCCACGGATGACCATCCAGCTAGGTCCGCTATCCGGCCTCATGCTTTTGACTGCTCTCGACCCAAAACGGACATCTGGGAACTGGATGGTTTGCGATGAACGACGCGCCCTGTGTCCTTCAAGCGATCGCGAAATCTGCCAAACCAGGCGGGTATATTGGAGTAAAGATTTCGCCATCCGCAGGTCTGTGAGCAGCCCGAAGGCGACCCAGAAAAGGCAAGATAGCGGGTAGTCGTTCTATGACAGCAAACGCACCTGCCGGGTCGTCGGTCCAAATGAAAATGTTGAACTCGCCAGAGCCAATGTCGTGACCATCGACCTCGGACGATCCGCTCAGGGCCTCGCTCAGAACGTCCTCAATGGCGACCATTGTCTCGAAATCTGCGGACCCGGTTTGGGGGAACTGAAGAACAAGCTGATAGGTCATTGGGCTACATCCTGCACAGCGCAGTCTATCAAGCAACGTCCGCTTCCCCCCCATAGCAGACTTCGCGAGAGTCCGCTCTCGGCACCCCCGCCACGCCATGCTAACCCAACTCCGGTGACCGACCCCATCCCCACCGAGCGCAAGCGCGTCTGGACGACCCCCGCAAATGTCGCCCTGTGCGCGGTGGGCGACATCGCCGATCCCGGATCGCGGGGGTTCGTGCTCCAGATCCGGGACGCCCATTTCCACGGCTTCGTGGTGCAAAAGGGCGGCGAGGTGGCGGGCTGGGTCGACCGGTGTCCGCACATGGGGTTTCCGGTCGCGGTGGTGCCGGACCGCTATCTGACGCCGGACGGCCGCGTCATCCTGTGCGGCTGGCACGGGGCGGTGTTCGATCCGATCGGCGGCAAATGCGTCGGCGGGCCTTGTGCCGGCGCGCGGCTGACGCCCTGGCCGGTCGCGGTCGTGGACGGGATCATCCGCACCGCCTGACCGCTTCTGAGCGGTCGAGGTTGCAAACCTCGCGCCACCAATCCCTTGCGCCACAAGGGATTGGTCTGAAACTCAGCCTTTCGACCTGGCGCCCGTCGTGGGCATGGTAGGATGAGGACCAGCCTTTGAACTGCGGTCTTTGACATCCTCCCAGCCCGTCGCGAACGACCGAAACGGTTGAAGCGGTTGAAACGGTTGAAACGGTCGATGTTTTCCGACCGGCCGATTTCAGACCATTCGGACTCTTCGGACTCTTATTTTCCAGTCCGGACTCCCCAGAGTCTGGAGCGGTTCACTCTTGCTGTACTCGTCATCCTCGCCCTTGTGGCGAGGATCCAGACTCTCGGTGTCTGTCGTGACCCACGGCTATCAACGTGAATCTGGATCCTGGGCACAAGGCCCAGGATGACGGCGTTCAATGGATAAGCTCAACTGGAATGAGCGCTCTAATTTTCGAGTCCGGGCCGTCTAAGCCGCTCACACACAGCCCTGGCGAATCCCGCCCCTCCGGCGGGGTCCGACCCCAGGTAGAAGTCCGGCTCGATCAGCTCGGCCTCCATCAGGATCCAGTTGCCGCCAGCGTCGGGCGCCATGTCGATGCGGGCATAGAGCAGCGGCTCCTCGACGGCCGCCAGTACCTGTCGGGCCAGCGCCATACAGGCGACAGGCGGTGTTTCCAGCGTGCGGTACTGGCCGCCGTACTGGACCTGGATGCGGAAGTCGCCGTTTACCGGCCGCTTGTTCACCGCATGGCTGAACCGGCCGCCGAAGAACAGCAGGCTCGTCTCGCCCTCGGTCTCGATGGTCGGCAGATAGGGCTGGATCATCGTCGCCCCCAAGGGCAGGTCCGCGTCCGCCACCGCCTCCCCGCGCGCGACCCTCAGCGTCCGCCAGGCCCCGCCCGAGACGGTCGGCTTGACCACCACCTGGTCGGTCCCCAGCCGATCGAACGCCGCAGCGATCTGATCCGCCGTCGGGGTCTCGGACCACAGGGTCGGGGCGATCGGCACCCCCGCCTCGGCCAGCCGGCGCAGATAGGCCTTGTCCGAGTTCCAGCCGAGGACGCTCGCCGGATTGGCCATGGCCACCCCGGCCCGGTCCCACAGGGTCGTCGCCGCCAGCCACCGTGGATGCTCGCTGTAATAGCCCCAGGCCAGCAGGGGCAGGACCAGCGGATAGGCCATCAGGCCCTCGGCGCTATCGACATGGTCGGTCCAGGCGGTCGGCACGACCTCGACCCCCTCCCCGGCCAGGGCGGTCTGCAACCGCTCCAGAACCCCGGGCCACTGGCGGGTATAGGACGGGTCGGCGGGGTCGGGGGTCAGGACGGCGATACGGGTCATGCCGCGCCCTATAGGCCAGCCACCGCGCCCTCGCCACCCACCCGGACCAATCACATAAGGCGATCCTTATATGTTTTGCATGACTCAGGGACCGGGCTCGGCTAAGGGGCGATCATGACCAGCACCACGCCCCACACCCACGACGTCTGCGCCGTCGGCAACGCCATCGTCGACGTCCTCAGCCCCTGCGATGACGCCTTCCTGAGCGCCCAGGGCCTGACCCCCGGCTCCATGTCCCTGATCGACGAGGCGGAAGGCGCGGCCCTGTACGACGCCATGGCGGCGGGCATCGAGGCCTCGGGCGGCTCGGCCGGCAACACCGTCGCCGGCGTCGGCTCCTTCGGCGGACGTGCGGCCTATATCGGCAAGGTGGCCCCCGACGTCCTGGGCGGCGTCTTCAGCCACGACATACGTGCCGCCGGCGTCCACTTCGACACCCCCGAACTGGTCGGGGGCGCCGGCACCGGCCGCTGCCTGATCAACGTCACGGGCGACGGCCAGCGCACCATGTGTACCTTCCTGGGGGCCGCCAACCAGCTGGACGCCTCGGACATCGACACCGACCTGATCGCCGCCTCGGCCATCGTCTATCTGGAAGGCTATCTGTTCGATCCGGCCCCGGCCCGCGCCGCCTTCGAGGCCGCCGCCGCCGCCGCCCACAAGGCCGGCCGCAAGGTCGCCATCACCCTGTCCGACACCTTCGTCGTCGCCCGCTGGCGCGCCGAGCTGCTGGCCTTCATCGAGGCCTCCGCCGACATCGTCCTGGCCAATGAGGCCGAACTGGGCGCCCTGTTCGAGACCGAAGACTTCGACGCCGCCGCCGCCAGGCTGGCCGGCATGGTCGAGGTCGCCGCCGTCACCCGCGGGGCAGAGGGCTCGGTCGTCATTTCGGGCGACGAACGCGTCGCCGTCGCCGCCTATCCGGTCGCCAAGGTCATCGACACCACCGGCGCGGGCGACCAGTACGCCGCCGGCTTCCTGCTGGGCCTCGCCCGTGGCCTGACCCTGGAACAGTCGGCCAAGCTGGGGTCGCTCGCCGCGTCCGAGGTCATCGCCCACTGGGGCCCCCGCCCCATGGTCAGCCTGGCCGACCTGGCCAAGGAACACGGCCTGACCCTCTAGGTCCTCGGCCGTCAGGCGTCGTCAGTGGCGCGGACCGGCGCCGTGGCCCACAAGGGCTGCGGAGGGTCTGTCCATGCGCCTGTTGCCGCTCATCGTTCTGTTGCTCGCCCCCGCCTGCGCCGGGGCCCAGTCGGCCGCCCCCGCGACGGTCGAGAGCGCCTATCAGGCCGCCCTGCTGCGCAACCCCACCCCCCTGAGCCTGCGCCGCGATCAGGCCGAATACCTGCGTGACCGGGCCGAGAACCCCGACGCCGAGGGCCGTCTTGCGTCGGACGAGGATCGGCTCGAGCGGCTGCTGGCCGCCGCCGAGGTGGACCTGCGAGCGACGACGGCCGCCGCCTCTCTGGAGGACGCGATCGGCGACTGCGTGGACCTGGGGGCGCTCCGGAACTGTCGCACCACCGAGGGCGGCTGGCTGACCCCGCGTGAAGGACCGCGCCTGTTCTGGCAGATCCAGGCCGGCTTCACCCCCGAGGACGGCGGCACGTCGGGCATCGTCTTCTTCACCGAGACCTCCGGCCGGCTCGAACCCGTCGCCTGGGCCTGGCAGGGGTCGCGCTACAGCGCCCCCGTAGTGTTCGGGGGCGCAGACAATGTCTACATCGCCATCCCCGGCCGCAGCATGGGCGCCGGGCGGTCGGACGCCGACCTGATCTTCCGCTGGACCCCGGGCACCGAACGCCCCTTGACCCAGATCGACAGCTGGAGCTGGCGTGATCAGGTCTCCCAAAAGCTGCCGGGGCTGAACGCCTTCGGTCGTGTCCGCATCGACTATGAAGAGATGATCGCCCTGACCGAGATGTTCCGCGACGGCGATGCCGGCTGCTGCGGCACCGGCGGCCACGCCCTGATCGACTTCGCCATCGAGGGCGACGCACTGGTCGTCTCCGACGCCAGACTGCGGGACCGGTAAGCGAGCGGTAGCGCCCAACTCAGAGAGCCAAGCTCTACCATCTCGCCAAGGTCATGATCGTCCGCTACAAGCGGCCATGACAGAAACAATGACGAGCCGCATGACGGCTGAGGCGGCGCTGGATCGCCTCGAAACCCTCTACTTCCAGTCCGTGCAGTCGTTGCGAGATGCAGCCCGGGCCTTCCTCGCCACCGGCGAACGGGTCGAGCCCGCCGCCCGCGCCGCCGGGATCTTCTCCTATCCCTCGCTGAAGGTCAGCTGGTTCGGCGATCGACCGCTGAACCTGGCCCAGCGGGCCTATGCGCGGATGTCGCGGCCGGGGGTCTATTCGACGACCGTAACCCGGCCCGACCTGTTCCGGCCCTATCTGCTGGAACAGCTCACCCTGCTGGAACAGGATTACGGCGCCACCTTCGAGGTCGGCCCGTCGGATCAGGAGATCCCCTTCCCCTATGTGCTGGACGGTTCGGACGTCGTTCTGGACCCGTCCCAGACGGCAGCGGTCGCGCGCTACCTGCCGACCACCGACCTGGCCCATATCGGCGACGAGATCTCCGACGGCCTGTTCGACCTGGGCGAGGACTTCCCCCTGTCGCAGTTCGACGGCCTTCGCACCGACTTCTCCCTGGCGCGCTTGCGGCACTACACCGGCACCCCGGTCGAGCACGTCCAGTCCTACATCCTGTTCACCAACTACAATCGCTACGTCGACGACTTCGTGCGCTGGGCGGTTGAGCAGGTCCGCGATCCCTCGACCCCCTATGACAGCCTGTCGTGCGCGGGCGGGGTGGTGATCACCGCCGAGACGGCAGATCCCGAGATGGCGGTCATGGACGCGGCCTGGAAGAAGCACCAGATGCCGGCCTATCACCTGACGGCACCGGGCTCGAACGGCATCACCCTGGTCAATATCGGGGTCGGGCCGTCGAACGCCAAGACCATCTGCGACCACCTGGCCGTCACCCGGCCTCACGTCTGGCTGATGATCGGCCACTGCGGGGGCCTGCGGCCGTCACAGACGATCGGCGACTACGTGCTGGCCCACGCCTATCTGCGGGACGACCACGTGCTGGACGCGGTCCTGCCGCCGGACATCCCCATCCCCTCGATCGCCGAGGTCCAGAGGGCGCTGTATGACGCCGCCAAGGTCGTCTCCGGCATGCCGGGCGAACAGATCAAGCGCCGCCTGCGCACCGGCACGGTGGTGACCACCGACGACCGGAACTGGGAGCTGCGCTATTCCAAGTCCGCCCTGCGCTTCAACCAGTCCAGGGCCGTCGCGATCGACATGGAAAGCGCCACCATCGCCGCGCAGGGCTACCGCTTCCGTGTGCCGTACGGCACCCTGCTGTGCGTGTCGGACAAGCCCCTGCACGGCGAGATCAAGCTGCCGGGTCAGGCCAATCGCTTCTACGAGGGCTCGATCTCCGAACACCTCCAGATCGGCATCAAGGCCATCGACCTGATGCGCGGCGAGGGCGCGGGCCTGCATTCACGCAAGCTGCGCGCCTTCGACGAGCCGCCGTTCCGCTAACGGCCACGCCGCCACCCCCTGCATCGCAGAGGGAGGCGGTGCCGGCGCTCAGGCCGCGGCCTTGGCCAGTTCCGACCCGCTGAGGTCGAAGCGGTCCAGGTTCATCACCTTGACCCAGGCCTTGACGAAGTCCTTGACGAACTTCTCGCCGGCGTCGGCCGAGGCATAGACCTCCGACAGGGCGCGAAGCTGGGAGTTGGAGCCGAACACCAGGTCGGTGCGGGTCGCGGTCCAGTGCTGTTCGCCGGTGATCCGGTCGGTGCCGACGAAGGTCTCGTCGCCCTCGCCGTCGACCTTCTTCCAGCCGGTCTTCATGTCCAGCAGATTGACGAAGAAGTCGTTGGTCAGGACGCCCGGACGATCCGTGAAGACGCCGTGCTTCGACCCGCCGTGGTTGGCCCCCAGCACCCGCAGCCCCCCGACCAGCACCGTCATCTCGGGGGCCGTCAGGTTCAGCAGCTGGGCGCGGTCGACCAGCAGTTCCTCGGTCGGGACGTTGAAGCGCACCGACAGATAGTTGCGGAACCCGTCGGCCTTGGGCTCCAGAACGGCGAAGCCCTCGACGTCGGTCTGTTCGGCCGAGGCGTCGGTGCGACCCGGCGTGAACGGCACCTCGATCGCGTGACCGGCCGCCTTGGCCGCCTGTTCGACACCGACGGAGCCGCCCAGCACGATCAGGTCGGCGATGGAGACATTGGTCCCCGACGCGGCCTTGATGCCTTCGTAGACGGCCAGGACCCTGGCCCGCTTTTGGGGCTCGTTGACGTCCCAGTCCTTCTGAGGCGCCAGCCGCAGACGTCCGCCGTTGGCACCGCCCCGGTGGTCCGACCCGCGATAGGTCACGGCCGACGCCCAGGCCGTCGTCACCAGTTCGGCGACCGACAGGCCGGATGCGGCGATCTTGGACTTCAGCGCGACGATGTCCGCGTCGCCGATCACCGGGCCGGTATGGGCCGGGATCGGATCCTGCCAGATCAGGTCTTCGGCCGGGACCTCGGGGCCGAGGTAGCGGACCTTGGGCCCCATGTCGCGGTGGCACAGCTTGAACCAGGCGCGGGCGAACTGGTCGCCGAAATAGGCGGGATCGGCGCGGAACCGCTCCATGATGACGCGATAGGCCGGGTCGACCTTGAAGGCCATGTCGGCGGTGGTCATCATCGTCGGCACCCGCTTGCCCGGGGTGTGAGCGGCGGGAGCCAAGGTTTCGGGCGGATTGCCGACGGGTTGCCACTGTTTCGCGCCCGCAGGCGAACGGACCAGCTCGTAGTCGTGGTCCAGCAGCATGTCGAAATAGGTCATGTCCCAGGTGATCGGCGTGGGCGTCCAGGCCCCTTCGATGCCTGATGTGATGGTGTGGTCGCCGATGCCGCTCTCGTGGCCCGAGATCCAGCCCATGCCCTGCTGGGCGATGTCGGCCCCCTCGGGGCTGATGCCGACCTTGGACGCGTCGCCCGCGCCGTGGGCCTTGCCGAAGGTGTGACCGCCGGCAGTCAGGGCCGCCGTCTCGACGTCGTCCATTCCCATCCGGGCGAAGGTCTCGCGGATGTCGCGCGCCGACTGCAAGGCTTCCGGCACGCCGCCTGGGCCTTCGGGGTTCACATAGATCAGGCCCATCTGGATCGCGGCCAGCGGAGCCTCCAGCGCCATCTCCTTGTCGGGCTGGATGCGGGTCTCGTTACCCTCCTCACCGACCCATTTCTCTTCGGTGCCCCAGTAGACGTCCTTCTCGGGCTCCCAGACGTCGGCGCGACCGCCGCCGAAGCCGAACACCGGTCCGCCCATGGATTCGATCGCCACATTGCCGGCTAGGATCATCAGGTCGGCCCACGACAGGCTGGCCCCGTACTTCTGCTTGATCGGCCACAGCAGACGGCGGGCCTTGTCCAGGTTGCCGTTGTCGGGCCAGGAGTTCAGCGGGGCGAACCGCTGTTGCCCCGCCCCCGCTCCACCGCGCCCGTCGCCGGTGCGATAGGTGCCGGCCGAGTGCCAGGCCATGCGGATGAAGAAGGGACCGTAGTGGCCATAGTCCGCCGGCCACCAGGGCTGGCTGTCGGTCATCAGGGCGGTCAGGTCACGCTTGACCGCCGCATAGTCCAACGACTTGAACGCCTCGGCATAGTTGAAGCCGTCGCCCATCGGGTCGCCGGACTTGCCCTGCTGATGCAGGATGTCCATCGCGATCTGGTTAGGCCACCAGTCGCGGTTGGTCCGCCCCAGCAGGGAGCGCAGCGCCGCCGGCTCCTTCCTGGGGTCATTGAGGGGGGTGGGAGCCTGTTCGCCGTCCATGATGTCCTCCGGTGTTTTCTGGGCCGTTGGAGGCGACGCTAAGCCCGTCTTTCTGAAAAGCAAAATCGATAAAGTTTTCGTACAGCCGCAGAAAAATCTATCGAACCGCGACTTTCGGCGGCGTGGAGTCGCATAAATTCGATCTATGCTGCACTGCAAAACGATCGATTTGACTTCGCAGTTGCGAAGGCCCATCTGAGCCGCATCGGTGACACCTCCCCCGTCGCCGTCACTCATTTTCAATCGGAGAGACCCATGCTCGGCGTTGGCGAAACCCTGCCTTCCTTCAAGATCACCGGCGTGAAGCCCGGCTTCAACGCCCACGAAGAGGGCGGCGTCTCGGCGTTCGAGGCCCTGACCGAGACCTCCTTTCAGGGCAAGTGGAAGGTCATCTTCTTCTACCCGAAGGACTTCACCTTCGTCTGCCCGACCGAAATCGCTGCCTTTGCCAAGCTGGGCAAGGATTTCGAGGATCGTGACACCATCGTCCTCGGCGGTTCGACCGACAACGAGTTCTGCAAGCTGGCCTGGCGCCGCGACCACGCCGACCTCGACAAGCTGCCGATCTGGCAGTTCGCCGACACGGGCGGCAAGTTTGCCCGCGCCCTTGGTGTTCTGGACGAGGCCGAAGGCGTCGCCCTCCGCGCCACCTTCGTCGTCGACCCGCACAATGTCGTTCAGCACGTCTATGTCACCAACCTGAACGTCGGCCGCGCGCCGGAAGACACCCTGCGTGTCGTCGATGCGCTCCAGACCGACGAACTGTGCGCCTGCAACCGCGCCGTCGGCGGCGAGACGCTCGCTGCTTAAAGTCGGCGTCTGAGTCTGAATGAGGCGGCGGCGTTCGCGTCGCCGCCTTTTCGCTGCTCGCTGTACTTTCTAAGGGCGCTATCGCTCGGCTCGCGGAGCCTCGCTGCTTGAGCGCGAACTACGCGTGTTGCGCCGAATAGTCCTGCCTCTCATCTCTGCGGCTCAAGTAGCGAGCGACCGCGTCGCGAGCGTAGCCGCGTTTCCGAAGGAAACCCAAAAATGTCCATCGACACCGTCCGCGACCTCCTGCCCGCCTATGCCAAGGACATCTCGCTGAACCTGTCCTCGCTGGCCAACGAGACCCTGCTGACCGACCAGCAGAAGTGGGGCTGTTTCCTCGCCTCGGCCCACGCCATCGGCGTCGTGCCCGTGGTCAAGGCGATCGAGGCCGCCGCCGCCGAAAAACTGTCGCCCGAAGCCATGAGCGCCGCCAAGGCCGCCGCCGCCATCATGGGCATGAACAACATCTACTACCGGTCGCTTCACCTGATGAAGAACCACGAGTACACGACCCTGCCCGCCCGCCTGCGGATGAACGTCCTCGCCAACCCGGGCGTCGAAAAGATCGACTTCGAGCTGTGGTCCACGGCGGTTTCCGCCATCAACGGCTGCGGTGCCTGCCTCGACGCCCACGAAGGCGAACTGAAGAAGCACACCGTCCCCTCGACCCAGATCCAGGCCGCCCTGCGCATCGCCGCCGTCGTCCACGCCGCCAGCCGCATCGCGGCGTCCGAAGCGGCGCTGGGGTAACGTTTCCTTCTCCCCCTGTGGGAGAAGGTGGCTCGCGGAGCGAGACGGATGAGGGGTCGCACGGTCGACTGAAGTGCTCCTCAACTAGACCGTTCGTCGTTTGAGTTTGGGGCGCGTTGGAAAGGTTCATCACAACGGACACCACGAAGGCACAAAGGACACGACGAGACCCAGGGGATTTTGAGATCGCGGCTTCGGACGTCCAAGGGCGCGGCGGAAGTCAGGCGGCTCCGCCGCTTTCCAGTCTTTTCTCGGGTCAGTGCTGATACCCGCCACCTGCTCGGTCCCGTCGTGTCCTTTGTGCCTTCGTGGTGTCCGTTGTGATGAACTCTCTATCCGCCTGTCGATCGCCTCAACTGAAGCGACGACTGCTCTAGGCAAGGTGAGGGGTCTGCGTGACCCCTCATCCGACCCTTCGGGCCACCTTCTCCCGCAAGGGGAGAAGGATCACCGTAGATCCGGAGGCGTCGCCTCTTCCGTCAGGATCCGGATCGCCTCGTCCAGCGACACCACCTGCTGGGCCTGTGACCCCAGGCGACGGATCGCCACCTCGCCCTTCTCGGCTTCGTTGCGACCGACGACGGCGATGACCGGCACCTTGCCGACCGAGTGCTCGCGCACCTTGTAGCCCACCTTTTCGTTTCTCAGATCGGTCTCGACCCTCAGGCCGGCCGCGCGGAACTTCGCCGCGACCTCCTCGGCATAGCCGTCGGCGTCCGATGTGATCGTCGCCACCACTGCCTGGACAGGCGCGAGCCACAGCGGGAAGGCCCCGGCGTAGTTCTCGATCATGATGCCGATGAACCGCTCGAACGACCCCAGGATGGCCCGGTGCAGCATGACCGGCCGGTGCTTGCCGCCGTCCTCGCCGACGTATTCCGCCCCCAGACGTTCGGGCAGGACATAGTCGAGCTGGATCGTGCCACAGGTCCATTCGCGGCCGATGGCGTCCTTGACGATGAAATCCAGCTTGGGCGCGTAGAAGGCGCCGTCGCCCTCGGTGATGACGGGCTCGGTCCCGGCGGTGCGCGCCGCCTCGGCCATCAGGGCCTCGGCCTTGTCCCAGAAAGCGTCCGTCCCGGCGCGGTTCTCGGGCCGGGTGCCCAGGCTGATATAGGCGGTCTCCATACCCAGGTCGGCGTGGACGCTGCGCGCCAGATTGATGAAGGCCGCCGTCTCCTCGACGATCTGGTCCTCGCGGCAGAAGATGTGGGCGTCGTCCTGAGTAAAGCCGCGCACCCGCATCAGGCCGTGCAGGGCGCCCGACGGCTCATAGCGGTGACAGGCGCCGAACTCGGCCATCCGCAGAGGCAGTTCGCGGTACGACCTTTGGCCCTGATCGAAGATCTGGACGTGGCCCGGACAGTTCATCGGCTTGAGCGACAGCACCTCGCCCTCGACCGTCTCGCAGACGAACATATTGGGCCGGTACTTGTCCCAGTGGCCGGATTTCTCCCAGAAGGTCCGGTCCAGAACCTGGGGTGTCTTTACCTCGACGTATCCGGCGGCGTCGAGGCGGCGGCGCATATAGGCCTCCAGCACCCGCCACAGCACCCAGCCCTTGGGGTGCCAGAAGACCATGCCCCGGCCCTCTTCCTGCATATGGAACAGGCCCATCGCCTTGCCGATCTTGCGGTGATCCCGCTTCTCGGCCTCCTCGACGCGGAGCAGGTAGGCGTCCAGGTCCTCCTTCGAGGCCCAGGCGGTGGCGTAGATGCGCTGCAGCTGGGCATTGCGATGATCGCCGCGCCAGTAAGCCCCGGCCAGCTTGGTCAGCTTGAAGGCCTTCCCGACGAACTTCGTCGAGGGGAAGTGCGGCCCCCGGCACAGGTCCTGCCAGGTCGCGCCCTGATGATAGACGCTGATGTCTTCACCCTCGGGCAGGTCGCGGATGATCTCGGCCTTGTAGGTCTCGCCCACGGCCTCGAAGCGGGCGATGGCGTCTTCGCGCGGCAGCACCTCGCGACGGATCTTCTCGTCGCGATCGACGATCTCGGCCATCCGCTTCTCGATCGCCTTGAAGTCGTCGGTCGAGAAGGGCTCGTCGCGGGCGAAGTCGTAGTAGAAGCCGTCCTCGATCGCCGGGCCGATGGTGACCTGGGTGCCGGGGAACAGCTCCTGAACCGCTTGCGCCATCACGTGGCTGGCGTCGTGACGCAGGGTATCCAGCGCCTCCGGACTGTCGCGCATGATGATCTTGAGCGCGCCCGACCGGCCGACCGGCGCGTCGAGATCGAGCAGCACGCCGTCCACCGCGATCAGGGCCGCCTTCTTGGCCAGCGATGGCGAGATCGAGGTCGCCACGTCACGGCCCGTGGCGTCGGCGGAGTACTGGCGCACGGCGCCGTCGGGAAAGGTCAGGTCGATCATTTTTCAGTCTTGCTTCTTGGTTCGCGCGCCGTCGGAGCGGCGCTGCGCGGCGGTACCGGGTCATACCCCGACCCACCGAAGGGGTGGCATTTACAGAGCCTGCGCACGGTGAGCCATCCCCCTTTGACCGGTCCGTGCCGGATCAGCGCGTCGCGGCCATAGTCCGAACAGGTCGGCAGGAACCGGCACGACTGCCCGAACCAGGGGGACAGCGTCAGCTTGTAGCCCCGATGGGCCGCGCGAACGCTGCGTTCATAAAGGGTGCCAGCAATTTGAGAGTCTGGGCGGGCCATGATGTCTGCGCATACCCCGCTTCGGGGCTGGGCGGAACTCAGGCGGCGCCGGCGAGGCTAGTTCGCGACGTCTGCGCCATGCGCACGGCGTCCATCGTCGCCTCGATCGCCACCATCGTGGAGGCATGACGCGCCGGGTAGTCGGCGACCAGCTTCAGCGCACGCAAGCCCTCGAACCGCCCGTCGGGGCCCTCGCCACCGGACTTCAGCATGGCCAGGGTGGCGTCACGAGCGGCCTCGATCTCGGGCTCCGTGGCCCCGATGACGCTTTCGCCCAGCACCCCGGCCGCCGCCTGACCCAGCGCACAGGCCTTCACATCCTGAGCGAACCCGGCGACCCGGCCGTCGTCGTCCAGCACGACATCGACGATCGCCTTTGACCCGCACAGCTTGGCGACCCGCTCGCCGGTGCCCTCTGGCATGGCCAACCGCCCGCTGTGCGGCAGGTTGGCCGCAAGGGACAGAATGCGCGCGCTGTAGAGCTCGTCGATCATTCAGCAGAGATAGAGGTTCGTTAGCGGCGAGAGAAGGGGCGGCCTACTGCCCCTGCAATGACCCCCAGGTCCGGGCCATGGCCGGCGACGCACCGTCGGTCTGCACCGGAACAGGCGCTGCCGCCCCCGCCGCCGTCTTCTCACGCAACCACGCCAGGTTGCGGTCGGCGGCTTCGGGGGGCAGGGCGCGGCGGACGATCTGTTCGGCCTCGCCCATGTTGCCTTGCAGGCCCAGCACCAGGGCCAGGTTCAGCTGGGTCTTCAGCGTCGCGCCCGGCTGGGCCACGGCGCGGCGCAGCAGCAGCTCGCCACCCGGCGCATCGCCCTGGGCGGTCAGGGCCATGGCGGCGTTGGTCAGGATGTCGGGGTTGTCGCGCGACAGCCGCAGGCCCTCGTTCCAGGCCGCCTTGCCGTCCTCGATGCGCCGCACCTGGGTATAGGCCACGCCCAGCAGGGACAGCGGCCGCCAGTCGTTGGGGGCCAGGGCCCGCGCCTGTTCCAGCGGCCCGATGCCGTAGAAGGCCTGGCCCCGCGCGATATGGGCCCGACCGACCTCCAGCATGGCCTCGACGTTGGACGGCTGGGTCAGCAGCACGCTCTGGGCCAGGGTCGCGGCCTGATCGAACTGACCCAGTTCGCGCAGCGCCTGGGCCGCCTTGACCCCGGCGACCAGGTCGGACGGATTGATCTCGTTCTGACGACCCCAGAACACCGACCGCGTCAGGGGATCGGCGCGGTCGTACTGGGCCCGTTCGGCGGCCCCGGCCGGTATGGGGGCGGCGGCGGTCGCGGGCGTGCGCTCGTCGGCGACGGCGGGGCTGCCCAGAACGACGAGGGCGGCGGCGATAAGGGCGAGGCGCGACATGGCGATCCTTGCAGAAATTCAGACCTCGAGAATCCCGCTTCGGCGTCAAGCATTGGTTAACGACCGTCTCTTCAGCTTTCGTTCATCGGACATCCGGCTTACGGTGTTCGTCGGGCCTGTTGCCCGTGGGGGGACTATCCATGAAATCAACACTTTCCATGCGCCTAGGCGCGGCGGCGATCGCCTGTGCCATGCTGGGCGCGGCGATGCCGGCGGCGGCCCAGGATCCGTCGCTGCGGCCCAATTTCGGCTCGGTGAACCTGAGCGCCGGCTTCACGCCCGACCCCTATGTCGTGCGCATCACGGCCGGTGGCGACCGCAACGCCAATGACGCGACGTCCCTGGGCGGCGAGTGCGTCGGCATGATTACCGAGGCACCCGACTTCCGCGTCACCTACGATGCACAACAGGGTCTGGCCCTGACCTTCCGCGTCAGCTCGAACGAGGACACCACCCTGGTGGTCAACGGCCCCGACGGTCGCTGGTTCTGCGGCGACGACCTGGAAGGGTCTCTGAACCCGGGCGTGATCTACCGGACCCCGCTCAGCGGCGTGTACGATATCTGGGTCGGCACCTATGGCGAGACCCCGGCCCCGGCCCAGATTCGCATCACCGAGATGGAAAACTAGGCTCACGTGTCCAACGCGGTCGTCACGGCCGCTGTGAATGACTAGATCGGAAGGGTCCGGACGTTTGCGCGTCCGGGCCCCTTTTCGATTCCGAGGTTCCGCCATGTCGCTCCACCCCCCGGTCCTGATCGCCGAAACCGACGTCGCCGCCGTCCCTGTGCGTCTGATCGGACCGGACGCCGGGCTTCAGGGTCATGTCGCGGCCTGGGCCGCGGCCAATGCCTTCACCGGCAAGGCGGGTCAGATGCTGCTGGCCCCCGGCCATGACGGCACCCTGGCCGAGGTTCTGTTCGGGACCGGCCCGGTCTTCGATCCGAAATCCGTGCGCGACCTCGCGGCGAAACTGCCGGCCGGTCTCTATAGGATCGAGGGTCTGGCCGAGGCGGACGGGGCGGCGGCGGCCCTGGCCTTCGTCCTCGGCGGCTATCGCTTCGATCGCTACAAGACCCGCGACACGAGCGAGGTCGCCCGCCTCGTCGCCCCCGCCGGCGTCGATGTCGAAGAGACTCTGCGCATCGCCGCCGCCTGCGCCCTCGCCCGAGAGATGGTCGACACCCCCGCCGCCGACATGGGCCCGCTCCAGATCGAGACCATCGCCCGCGAGATCGCCGAGAGCGCAGGCGCGAGTATCGCCGTGATCGAAGGCGACGCCCTGCTGGACGAGAACTACCCCGCCGTCCACGCCGTCGGCCGGGCGGCGACGACGGCGCGCGCGCCCCGGGTCATCGAGATCGGCTGGAACCTGACCAGCACCGACCTGCCGCTGGTGGCCCTGGTCGGCAAGGGGGTGGTGTTCGACACCGGGGGGCTGGACCTCAAATCCGCCGCCGGGATGCGCAACATGAAAAAGGACATGGGCGGCGCTGCCCACGCCCTGGCCCTGGGGCGGCTGGTCATGCAGGCGGGGCTGGGGGTGCGGCTGGTGGTGCTGGTCGCGGCGGTCGAGAACGCGGTCTCGGCCGACGCTTTCCGCCCCGGCGACGTCCTGTCGAGCCGCAAGGGCCTGACCATCGAGATCGGCAATACGGATGCCGAGGGCCGCCTGATCCTGGCCGACGTCCTGACCCGGGCGGGCGAGCATTCGCCGGACCTGACGCTCGATTTCGCCACCCTGACCGGGGCCGCCCGCGTCGCCCTCGGCCCCGACCTGCCCCCCCTCTACACCGACGACGAGGTCCTGGCCGCCGATCTGCTCAGCGCCTCGGCGACGACCGGCGACCCTCTGTGGCGGATGCCGCTCTGGGCGGGGTACAGGCCGTCGATCGACAGCGAGATCGCTGATGTGCGCAACGATTCCGCCGCCTGGGCGCAAGGCGGCTCGATCACCGCCGCCCTCTTCCTGCAGAAATTCGCGCCGACGACGGGGGCCTGGGCCCACATGGACATCTTCGCCTGGAACAGCAGGAACCGCCCCGGCTGGCCCGAAGGCGGCGAGGCCCAGGCGATGCGTGCCTGCTACGAGATGCTGAGACGTCGCTATCCGGCCTGAGGACCGACAGGGGCAGCCCGACGGCCCCCCGGTCAAACAGGTCAGGCTGACGCGCCCCGCACCGAGCGCTCGCCCTGCCCCCCCTCCGCCTCCGCCTCCGCATCCGGATCGCGGCCCTGGCTGCGATCGAACCATCGCATCACCGGCGTGACCGTGATCCCGTGCAGCAGGATCGACATCAGACAGATCAGCCCCACGATGGCCCACAGTCGGTCGCCGCCCTCGAACGGCGCGGCGTTCAGCCCATAGGCCAGATAGTAGAACGATCCCACGCCCCGGATCCCGAAGAAGGCCAGGATCAGCTTCTCGCGCAACGGCCGCTTCCAGCCGATGAAGCCGATCATCCCGGTCAGGGGCCGCACCACCAGCACGATCACCACCGCCACCCCCACGTCCAGCGGCCGCAGCGGCGCCAGCAGGCCCGACACCAGCGCCCCGCCGAACAGCACCAGCACCACCATCATCGCCATCCGCTCGATCTGTTCGATGAAGTCATGCATCTCCACGTGGAAGTCGTGGTCCCGATCGGCGTGCCGGAACGCCAGCGCCGTGATGAACACCGCCAGAAACCCGTAACAGTGCAACATCTCCGTCACCGAATAGGAGAGGAAGGTCGCTGCCAGCACGATGAAGCCGTCCCGCGTCGCCGCCAGTCGCTTGCTGACGGGGATCGTGAAGGTCAGCCATCCGAAC